>JBKDQY010000203.1:0-4390 GCA_046341655.1 Betaproteobacteria bacterium
GCCAGGGTCAGCGCCGGCAGCGCGGCGCGCTGACCGGGCGCGGATGCGCTCATTCGAAGTTCTCGGCCTCGGGGTCGGTGGCTTCCAGCTCGTAGGAGGCCGCCAGCATGGCCAGCCGCCCCATCACGCCGTACATGTAGAAGCGGTTGGGCGCGCTGGCGCCCGGCTTGGCGCCGGGCCGGGGCAGCGCGTTGTTCTCGGCGAAGGCCAGCGGAACGTAGCTCGAGCCGGGGCCGCCGAGGTTCTCGTCGGCGCCGCGCTCGGCGTGCACGCGGTAGAAGCCGCCGATGACGTAGCGGTCCATCGTCATCACCACGGGTTCGGCCACGGCGCCGTGCACGCGCTCGTAGCTGGGCACGCCTTCCTGGATGAGCACCTCGGTGATGGCGTGGCCGTCCTTGGCCAGCCCCATGCGGTCGCGCAGCGCCGCGGCGTCGGCCAGCTCGCGCACGTCGCGCACCGTGACGACGCCGCGGCCGAGGTTGCCGTGGTCGGCCTTGATGACGACGAAGGGCCGCTCGTTGATGCCGTACTCCTTGAACTTTCGCCGCACCTTGCCGAGCACGGCCTCGACGTTGGCGCGCACGCAGTCCAGGCCGGCGGCCTCGTCGAAGTCGACCTCGCCGCAGCGGCTGTGCATCGGCGTGATCAGCCAGGGGTCCATGCCCAGCAGCTTGGCGAACTTCTTGGCCACCTCTTCATAGCTCTCGAAGTGGCGGCTCTTGCGGCGCACCGTCCAGCCGGCGTGCAGCGGCGGCAGCAGGTACTGCTCGTGCAGGTTGTGGAACTCGCGCGGGATGCCGCGGGCGAGGTCGTTGTTGAGCAGGATGGTGCAGGGGTCGAAGTCCTTCAGGCCCAGCCGCGTCCTGCTGCGCACCAGCGGCTCCAGCACGAGCTCGCCGCCCTGCCCCTGATCGGCCGGCAGCGCCAGCGTGACCGGCTCGGTCACGGACGGGTCGGCCGAGCCCAGGCGCACGTTCAGGCCGGCCTGCGTGAAGATCTGCATCAGCCGCTCGACGCTGGCGCGGTAGAACGGGTCGTCGCCGAGCTCGTCGGGCACGACGAGCAGGTTGCGCGCCTCCGGGCAGATCTTCTCGATCGCCGCCATCGCCGCCTGCACGGCCAGCGGCAGCATCTCGGGCGTCAGGTGGTTGAAGCTGCCGGGGAACAGGTCGGTGGACACCGGGGCCAGCTTGAAGCCGGCGTTGCGCAGGTCGACCGCGGCGTAGAAGGCCGGCGTGTGCTCCATCCACTCGAGGCGGAACCAGCGCTCGATGGCCGGCATGGACTCGAGGATGCGCGCCTCGAGCTCGTTGATGGGGCCCGTGAGGGCGGTCGTCAGATGCGGAACCATGGTCTACCTCGCCAGCCGGTCATTCTCCGCCCAAAACCAGGGCCCCAGAATGGACGATCGCGCCCGGGGGCGCGATCGCGTGGAGAGCCGGTCCGGCAGCCGCCCGGCCACAGGGGCCGGGCGGCGTCGGGCGTCACTTGTTGTAGGCGGTCTCGCCGTGGCTGGCGATGTCCAGGCCCTCGCGCTCCTCGTCCTCGGGGACGCGCAGGCCGATCGTCAGGCCGACGATCTTGAAGGCCACGAAGGCGACGACGCCCGAGAGGATGACGGTGTAGATCACCCCCTGCAGCTGGATCCAGACCTGGCTGCCGATGCCGCCGAAGCCGCCGCAGGTGTTGGCCACGTAGTCGCAGATGCCGGTGCCGCCCAGCGCCGGGCTGGCGAACACGCCGGTCAGCAGCGCGCCGACGATGCCTCCCACGCCGTGCACGCCGAACACGTCGAGCGTGTCGTCGGCACCCAGCATCTTCTTCAGGCCGTTGACGCCCCACAGGCACACCAGGCCCGAGATCAGACCGATGGCCAGCGCGCCGCCCACGCCGACGAAGCCGCAGGCCGGGGTGATGGCCACGAGCCCGGCCACCGCGCCCGAGGCAGCGCCCAGCATGGAGGCCTTGCCGCGCAGCAGCGCCTCGCCCGCGATCCAGGCCAGCGTCGCGGCGGCGGTGGCCACCACGGTGTTGATGAAGGCCAGCGCGGCGATGCCGTTGGCTTCGAGGTTGGAGCCGGCGTTGAAGCCGAACCAGCCCACCCACAGCAGCGAGGCACCGATCATCGTCAGCGGCAGGCTGTGCGGCGCCATGGCCTCCTTGCCGTAGCCCACGCGCTTGCCCACCACGTAGGCGCCCACCAGGCCGGCGATGGCGGCGTTGATGTGCACCACGGTGCCGCCGGCGAAGTCCAGCGCGCCCTTGGCCCACAGCGCACCGGCGTTGGCCGTCACCGCCTCCAGCGTCTTGGCGTCGGTGATGGCGTCGGGGCCGTCCCAGTACCAGACCATGTGTGCCATCGGCAGGTAGGCAAAGGTGAACCAGATCACCGAGAACAGCAGCACGGCCGAGAACTTCATGCGCTCGGCGAAGGCGCCGACGACCAGCGCGGTGGTGATGGCGGCGAAGGTGCCCTGGAAGGCCACGAAGGTGAGCTCGGGAATGTAGACCCCCTTGCTGAACGTGGCGGCGATCGACTCGGGCGTGACGCCGGCGAGGAACATCTTGCTCAGGCCGCCGAAGTACGGGCTGCTCGCCGTGAAGGCCAGCGAGTAGCCGTAGACGACCCACAGCACCGAGATCAGCGCGAAGACGCAGAAGACCTGCATCAGCACGCTCAGCACGTTCTTGCTGCGCACGAGGCCGCCGTAGAACAGCGCCAGGCCGGGGATCGTCATCAGGATGACGAGCACAGTGGCGATGGTCATGAAAGCGGTGTCGCCCTTGTTGGGCACCGGGGTCGGGGCGGCCGCGGGGGCTGCGGCCGAGGCGGGTGCCGCCGCGGCCGGCGCGGAGGCGGCTTCGACCGCCGCCGAGGCGGCCGCGGCCGCAGGCGCCGTCTGCGCGAAGGCCGGGCTGCTGATCAGCAGCCCGGCGAAGGCCAGCAGCAGGCCGGCCAGGAAGGTGGTGAGGAGTTTCTTCATGTCGGGTTCTTTCGGAAGGCTCGGGCAGGCCGCGCGCATCAGAGGGCGTCCTTGCCGGTTTCGCCGGTGCGGATGCGCACCACCTGCTCCAGCGAGGTGACGAAGATCTTCCCGTCGCCGATCTTGCCGGTGCGGGCCGAGCCCTCGATGGCTTCGATCACGCGCTCGACGATGCTCTCGTCGACGGCGGCCTCGATCTTCACCTTGGGCAGGAAGTCGACCACGTACTCGGCGCCGCGGTACAGCTCCGTGTGGCCCTTCTGTCGACCGAAGCCCTTGACCTCGGTCACCGTGATCCCCTGAACGCCGATGCCGCTCAGGGCTTCACGCACTTCGTCAAGCTTGAAGGGCTTGACGATGGCAGTCACCATCTTCATTGCGCGGACTCCTCAAGTCGCAAACCAGAACAAACAGATCCCAACGAACAGCGCGTGGGCCCCCGGCGCGGCGGCCGACGAGCAGCCCCAACCTCCCACAGCCGACGCCGACGGATTTGCAAGCCCTGTGCCACGCCGGTCCGGCCCGCAACAGCCACGGCATCCCCCGAAAGCGTGCACCCGACTGCTGCCACCCACCGGAGTGCACCCATCTGGTGCAACGCACGATGGCGGTGCGCGGGCAGCATCCGCCGACCATCAACGGGAGGGTTCATGTCGCTGGCCGTGGTGCGCAGTCGGGCGCTGGACGGGCTGAACGCGCCGCCGGTGCAGGTGGAGGTGCAGCTGGCCAACGGCCTGCCGAGCTTCACCCTGGTGGGCCTGGCCGACACCGAGGTGAAGGAATCGCGCGAGCGCGTGCGCGCAGCGCTGCAGGCCAGCGGCTTCGCGTTCCCGCACAACCGGCGCGTGACCGTCAACCTGGCCCCAGCGGACCTGCCCAAGGTAGGTTTCGCAAACAGAGTGTCAAGTTCGCAAACAGAGTGTCAAGTTCGCGGGAAAGCACGCTCGGGGCCGAGCAAACAGAGTGTCAAGCGCTCTCGCATAGGTGATTGCGTTGTCGACCTGATCGGGCTTTGGCCTGCTTCAGCTTGGCCCACCGACTCGGATCCAAGTCCGCCGCCATTGCCGACTTGACCCCAGTCTGTGCGCAGATTTCTGTCGAGGCCAGCCAAAGAGTCGGCTCGCGGATCGAAGTGCGCGGGCATGAATTGCCCACGACCAGCAGGAAGTTCGCAACCGCGCGGCAGGTCGAACCTTCAAGCCCGAAGAGGTGCGCCAGCGGCTTCGTAGCGACCCCGGATGTGTAGACAACTATACGGCCAGAGTATCTAAGTTATTGATTACAAAGGCTTTTTTTCAGGTCTGGCCTTGTCATGGCGCGTCAGGACACCCACAATCAAGCACATGTCTGCTGCCCTTGGGCCGTTAGACGCTGTCCTTGGAGGGGACTGCCCAGAGCCTGAC
>JBKDQY010000204.1:0-2666 GCA_046341655.1 Betaproteobacteria bacterium
GCGGATGACGGCCCAGGTGGCCGCCGGTTCCTCGCGCAGACGCACCCGCGGATCCAGCGGCTCGGGCGCGGTGGCCAGCGTGACGCTGGCGGGCAGCACGAACTGCACGCGCGTGCCGGCCCGGGTGGCGCTCTGCGTCACCGGGGCCGTCATGGCCATCTTCATGGGCGCGGCGGTCTGCGTCACCGGCGCCGTCATCTCGAGCTTCCGCTCGCCCTTGTTCTTGCCGAAGATGTAGCCGGCCAGGATGGGAAACGCCCGGTTGCCGGCCTCGGACGCATCGGCGTCCAGCTCGACCTCGGCCACGACGTAGGGCGCTTAGCGCCGCAGCTCCACGCGCTCGTCGAGGGTGCGCACGACCTCGTGGCGCGGCTCCTCCACGGCAGCCACCGGGAAGGGGATGAGGGCCACGAGCAGGATTCCTAGAAGACGCTTCACGCCCTGAGCTTACGCCACCCGGCCCGGGCCCTGCCCGCGCGGGTGCACCGGGTGCCGCGCTCGCTCAGCGCGCCAGCGCAACCCTCCGCTGCCCGCGGCGCAGCGTCTGCTTCGCCGGCCCGCTGCCGCCGGCCACCTGCACCTCGATGCGCTCGGCGCGGCGGAAGGCCTCGAACAGCAGCACGTCCGCGCCCCGCAGGGCCGCCGGCGCCTGGCAGCGCCACTCGACGCGCGCCTCGACGTCGGCGTGGCCGGTGTCCTTCTCGCCGGCCGGCGCCGGGCCCTCGAGCTTGCCGGCGACGATCGTCACGGCGCCGGCGCTGCAGCCGGCGGCGGCGTCGGGCTGCAGCCAGCGCGGGGCCTCGCGCAGCAGCGCCAGTGCCGCGCCCGCGGCAGTGGCTTCCGCGCCCGGGCGCGGCCGGCGCTCATGCCCCACCAGGCTGTCCTGCGGCGTCACCAGTTCGACCGAGAGGACGGACCCGTCGATGGCGATGTTCAGGTTCATCACGCCGTGCACGTGGGCCTTGTGGGCGTGGGCCGGGGCCGCCAGGGCAGCCGCGACGGCGAGGGCGAGGGTGGCAAGCAATCGCATGGGGGCACTCCGGTTGCGGCGGGTCAGCGCGGGCGCAGGGCCTCGACCATCAGCCGCGTGTTGTGGCGCATCAGCGCCTCGTAGGTGGCCGCGGGGCCTTCGGGGGGCGACAGCGAGTCGCTGTACAGGCGCCCCGCGGGCTTCAAGCCCGTCTCGCGGCCGATCTGCTCGATCAGCCGCGGGTCGGCAATGCTCTCGACGAACAGCGCGCGGATGCCCTCGGCGCGGATCTGCCGCACCAGCTGCGCCACGCCGCGCGCGGACGCCTCGGCCTCGGTGCTCAGGCCCTGCGGCGCGAGGAAGCGCACGCCGTAGGCCGCCGCGTAGTAGCCGAAGGCGTCGTGAGAGGTGATGAGCTTGCGCTCGGCGGGCGGCACCGTGGCCCACAGCGCACGGATCTCCTCGTCCAGCGCCTGCAGCCGCGCCCCGTAGGCCTGGGCGCGGCGGCGATGGTCGGCGCAGCCGGCGGCGTCGGCCTCGCACAGCACCTCGGCGATGCGCGGCACCCACTGCCGCACGCGCGCGACGTCCTGCCAGGTGTGGGGGTCGACGTCGTGGCGGTGGCCGTGGCGGTCGGCGCCCGGCGCGGCCTTCAGCGGCGGCGGCTGCGACGGGCCCTCGGCCACGCGCAGTTCGCGGCCCTTGAAGCCGGCCGCGCGCAGCAGCCGTGGCATCCAGCCCTCGAAGCCCAGGCCGTGCGACACCACCACGCGCGCCTGCGCCACCTGGCGCGCCTGCGCGGGGCTGGCCTGCAGCACGTGGGCGTCGCTGCCCGGGCCCACCAGCACCTGCACGGCCACGCGATCGCCGCCGACCTGCGCCACCACGTCGCCCAGGATGCTGAAGCTGGCCACCACCGGCAGCGGCGGCTCGGCCGCGGCCGCGGCACCGCCCCAGCAGAACAACCCGAGCCCGAAGGCCCTCCACGCAAACTTCATCCCGTCAGGCCCTCAGGTGGCGCGCCGGCGGACGCGAGGCCGAGCGCAGCCCGCGCGGCGCCAGCAGCACCGAAACGATGTAGACCAGCCCAAGGCACATCACGATGGCCGGGCCGGTGGGCAGTTCGTGCTGGTACGACAGCCACAGCCCTGCCCCGCTGCCCGCGGCGCACAGCAGCCCCGCCAGCGCCAGCAGCGTCGGCAGGCGCCGCACCCACAGCCGCGCCGCGGCCGCCGGCAGGATCATCATGCCCACCGACAGCAGCGTGCCCAGCGCGTGGAAGCCGGCCACGAGGTTGAGCACCAGCAGCGTCAGGAAGCCGTAGTGCGCCACCGGGCTGAGCCGGCTCACCGAGCGCAGGTAGGCCGGGTCCACGCACTCCAGCACCAGCGGGCGCTGCAGCAGCAGCAGCCCCAGCGCGGTGACGGCCGCCACCGCGCCCAGCAACACCAGCGTGGGGTCGTCGAGCGCCAGCACGCTGCCGAAGAGCACCCGCAGCAGGTCGACGTTGCGTCCCTGGCTGGAGATGATGAGCACGCCGGCGGCCAGCGACAGCAGGTAGAAGGCGGCGAGGCTGGCGTCCTCGCGCAGCACGGTGCTGCGCGCCACCAGCCCCGACAGCAGTACCACCGCGAGCCCGGCCACCAGGCCGCCCAGGGTCATCGCGCCCAGGCTCAGCCCCGAGACCAGGTAGCCC
>JBKDQY010000205.1:0-2715 GCA_046341655.1 Betaproteobacteria bacterium
ATCGACCCGCGCCCGGTGGAGGGCATCCGCGCCACGGGGGCCCATCCCCTGGTGGAGATCGTCTACGGGGTGATTCCGCAGGTGCTGCCGCTGTGGCTGTCCTTCGCGCTGTATCGCTTCGAGTCCAACGTCCGCTCGGCCTCCGTCGTGGGCATGGTGGGTGCCGGTGGCATCGGCGTGGTGCTGTTCGAGGTGATCCGCGGCTTCCAGTACGCGCAGACCTGCGCCGTGCTGATCATCCTGGTGGTGACGGTCTCGCTGATCGACCTGCTGTCGGCGCGGCTGCGCCAGCGCTTCATCTGATGGCTTCCATGCCTGGCTTCGACTGGCGCATGCCGGTGGCGCTGCGCTTCGGCAGCGGCTGCAGCGGTGCGCTGGCCGACGAACTGGGCGAACGGCGGGCGCTCGTGCTGGCCTTCGAGCCGGCCGGGCCGCTGGGCCTGGGCGCGGACTGGACGGCCCGCCTGGGCCCACGGCTGCTGGACTGGCTGACCGTGCCCGAGGGCTTGTCGACGCTGGCGCTGGCGCGGCAGCTCGCCGCCCGCGCATGGCCGCTGCTGGCCGCGCAGCCGGGTGCGGTGCTGCTGGCGCTGGGCGGCGGCAGCGTGCTCGACCTCGCCAAGCTGCTGCGCTCGGTGCCCGCGGAAGGCGGTTTCGAAGCCGTGGCCGCGGCGCTGCGCGGCACGGCCCCCTGGCCGCGCCTGCAGCACGCGCCGCTGTGGCTGGTGCCCACCACGGCCGGCACCGGCAGCGAGGTCACGCGCTGGGCCACCGTGTGGGACACCGACGGTCCTGTCGCCGTCAAGCGCAGTTTCGACGAGCCCTGGGGCTTTGCCGAGCGGGCCTTCGTCGACCCCGAGCTCACGCTCAGCGCCCCGGCGGCGCTGACGCGCGACACCGCGCTGGACAGCTTCGCGCACGCACTGGAGGCGCTGTGGAACCGCCATGCCAACCCGGTGTGCGACGCGCTGGCGGTGCAGGCCGCGCGCCGCGTGCGCGCCCACCTGGCCGGCGTGCTCGCGGCGCCCTTGCAGCTGCCCGGGCGCGAGCAGCTCGCGCTGGCGGCGCTGGAAGCCGGCCTGGCCTTCGCGCAGACGCGCACGGCCCTGGCCCACGCGCTGAGCTACGCGCTGACGCTGGACCAGGGCGTGCCGCACGGCCTGGCGGTGGCCGCCTGGCTGCCCACCGCGTGCCGCCTGGCCGCGGGCCGCGACGCGCGCGTGGACGCCGCGCTCGAGGCCGTGTTCGGCGTGTCGGCGCCCGACGCGCCGGCCGCGCTGCAGCAGTGGCTGCAGGGCCTGGGCGTGCGCTGCGACCCGGCCGACCACGGCGTGGCCGATGCCGAGGCGCGCGTGCATGCGGCGCTGGCCAGCGCGCGTGGCCGCAACTTCATCGGGGCGCCGGCCTGATGGACGGCCGCTTCGACGTCGTCGTCGTCGGTGCCGGCATCGTCGGCCTGGCGCACGCGTGGGCGGCCGCCGAGCGCGGCCTGCGCGTGGCGCTGCTGGAGCGCGACCACCGCTGCGTCGGCGCGTCCATCCGCAACTTCGGCTTCGTCACCGTCACCGGGCAGCCCGCGGGCGACACCTGGCGCCGCGCGCGTGCCAGCCGCGACATCTGGGCGCGCCTGGCGCCCGAGGCCGGCATTCCCATCGTGCACCGCGGCCTGTGGCTGCTGGCGCAGCGCCCCGAGGCGGCGGCCGTGCTGCAGGCCTTCATGCGCACGCCCATGGCCGAGGGCAACGAACTGCTCGCGGCCGACGAGGCCGCCGCCCGCGCCCCGGCGCTGCGCACCACCGGGGCGGTGGCCGCGATGTGGTCGCCGCACGAGTTGCGCGTGGAGTCGCGCACCGCCATCCCGCGGCTGGCGGCCTGGCTGGCCGAGCGCCACGGCGTCGTCTTCCACTGGGGCCACACGGTGCTCGAGGTGGACGCCGGCCGCGTGCGCACCCCGCAGCGCACGCTGCACGCCGGCCGCGTGGTGCTGTGCCCGGGCACCGAGCTCACCGGCGTGGCAGCGCCGGCCCTGGCGCGGCACGCGCTGCAGCTCACGCGGCTGCAGATGCTGCGCGTGCGGCCGCCGCCCGCCTGGGTGCTGGGCCACTCGGTGATGGCCGACCTGAGCCTGGTGCGCTACGGCGGCTACGCCGCGCTGCCCGAGGCCGCCGCGCTGCTGTCGCGCCTGCAGGCCGAGGAGGCCGAGAGCCTGGCCGCCGGCATCCACCTGATCGTCGTGCAGAGCGCCGACGGCACGCTGGTGGTCGGCGACTCGCACCACCGGTTCGCCACGCCCGAGCCCTTTGCCGACGAGCGGGTGGACGCGCTCATCCTGCGCCACCTGCACGAGGTGCTGCGCCTGAAGCGGGCCGAGGTCGTCGAGCGCTGGACCGGGGTGTACCCGACCGGCGCGCCCGTGGACTGCGTGATCGAGGCGCCCGACGCGGCCACGCGCGTCGTCGTCGTGACCAGCGGCACCGGGGCCAGCACGGCCTTCGGCATCGCCCAGGAGGTGTTCGATGGATGGAACTGAAGCGCCCGCCGGGTCGCTCGCGGCCGTGGTTTTCGACTGGGCCGGCACGGTGGTGGATTTCGGCAGCCAGGCGCCGATGGGCGCCTTCGTCGAGCTGTTCGCCACCGAGGACGTGGCCATCACGGTGGCCGAGGCGCGCGTGCCCATGGGCCTGCCCAAGTGGCAGCACATCCAGGCGCTGGGGC
>JBKDQY010000206.1:0-10446 GCA_046341655.1 Betaproteobacteria bacterium
GCCGCGACCTATTCGCTGGCCGGCGCCACCGTCGACGCCAACCTCGGCAGCGGCGCGCTCACCTCCACCGGCACCACCGCGCTCAACGGCACCGCCGCGGCCGGCAGCGTCGGCGTGACCAGCGGCACGCTCGCGCTCGGCGCGGCCAGCCGCTTCACCGCCACGCCGTCGGCCAGCATCGCCGGCACGCTGGCCACCGCCGGCAACGAGGCACTGGGCACGCTGGCCGGCAGCGGCGACATCGCGCTCGGGGGCGGCACGCTCAGCGCCGGCGGCGCGGCCGACAGCAGCTTCAGCGGCCGCATCCTGGGCAGCGGCAACCTGCGCAAGACCGGCAGCGGCACGCTGCAGCTCAGCGGCGCCAGCACCTACAGCGGCAGCACGCAGGTCGCCCAGGGCACCCTGCGGCTGACCGGCAGCGAGCGGCTGCCCGACACCAGCGCGCTGACGGTCGACGCCGGCGCCACGCTGCGCGCCGACAACAGCGAGACCGTGGCCCAGGCGACGATCGCCGGCACGCTGCAGGGGCCGGGCACGCTGACCGCCGCCACCTACGCGCTGAGCGGCGGCACGGTGGCCAGCGGCGCCACCCTGGGCGCCGGCACGCTCACCAGCACCGGCAGCAGCCAGCTGGCCGGCCGCGCCACCGCCGGCACCGTGCAGGTCAGCGCCGGCACGCTGACGCTGGCCGCGGCCGACCGGCTCGACGACAACGCCGACGTGTCGGTGGCCGCCGGCGCGACGCTGAACCTCGCCGCCAACGAGACCGTCCGCTCGCTGACGCTGGCCGGCACGCTCGACGGCCTGGGCTTCACGCTGTCCACCGGCGACCGCGCCACGCTGCAGGCCGGCGCGCTGGCGCGCGCCAACCTGGGCAGCGGGCTGCTGGTGGTCAGCGGCAACGCGCAGCTCGTCGGCACATCCGCGGCCACCACCGTGGAGCTTCAGGCCGGCACGCTGAGCCTGGCCGCCGCCGAGCGGCTGCTCGACACCGCCAGCGTCACGGTCGCCAGCGGCGCCACGCTGACGCCGGGCGGCGCCGAGCGCGTGGGCACCCTCACGCTGGCCGGCACGCTGGCCGGCACCCAGCGGCTCGACGCCACCACCGTGACGCTGCAGTCCGGCGCGCTGGTGCAGGCCGACGTCGCCGCCGCCAGCCTGCTGGTGCAGGGCAACGCCACGCTGCAGGGGCAGGCGCTGGTCGGCACGGCGCAGATCACCGCCGGCACGCTCACGCTGGCCGCCGCCGAGCGCATCGCCGACACCGCGGCGCTGACACTGGCCGCCGGCGCCACGCTGCAGCTCGGCAGCCACGCCGAGACCGTGGCCAGCGCCACGCTCGCCGGCACCCTGGCCGGCAGCGGCACGCTCGGCGCCGCGACCTATTCGCTGGCCGGCGCCACCGTCGACGCCAACCTCGGCAGCGGCGCGCTCACCTCCACCGGCACCACCACGCTCAACGGCACCGCCGCGGCCGGCAGCGTCGGCGTGACCAGCGGCACGCTCGCGCTCGGCGCGGCCAACCGCCTGGCCGACGCGGCGTCGCTGACAGTCGCCACCGGCGCCACGCTGGTGCTGGCGGGCAACGACACGGTGGGTTCGCTGTCGCTCGCCGGCACGCTGGGCGGAACCGGCACGCTCACCGCGACGGGCGGCTATGCCCTGGCCGGCGGCACGCTGCAGGCGACCGCCGCGCTGGGCGCCGGCAGCCTCGCGTCCACCGGCTCGAGCCTGCTGGCCGGCACCGCGGCCGCGACCACGGTCAGCGTCGACGGCGGCACGCTGACGCTGGGCGCCGCCGACCGCCTGGCCGACACCGCGGCGCTGACGGTCGCCAGCGGCGCCACGCTGGCGCTGGGCGGCAACGACCGCGTCGGGTCGCTGACCCTGGCCGGCACGCTGGCCGGCAGCGGCGCACTCACCGCGGCGACGTACACGCTGGCGGGCGGCACCGCCGACGCGCCGCTCGGGCCGGGCGCGCTGAGCAGCACCGGCAGCAGCCGGCTGAACGCCGGCACCGGCGCCGCGACGTTGGCCGTCGGCGGCGGCACGCTGACCACCGGCGGCGCCGGCCTGCTGGACGCCGGTTCCGCCGTCAGCGTCGTGCCCGGCGCGACGCTGCGGCTCGGCGGCGCGCAGACCATCGGCAGCCTGGCCGGCGGCGGCGACGTCGACCTCGGCGCCGCCACGCTGACCACCGGCGCGCTGGCCAGCAGCAGCTTCAACGGCCGCCTGCTCGGCAGCGGCGGCCTCGTCAAGGTCGGCGCCGCGACCACCTTCAGCCTGGGCGGCGCCAATGCCTACGCAGGTGCCACGCAGGTGCTGCAGGGCACGCTGCGCACGACGGCGGCGAACGTGCTGCCGGACGGCGGCGCGTTCACGGTGGCGTCCGGCGCGACGCTGGAGCTGGGCGGCAACGACACCGTGGCCAGCCTGGCGCTGGCTGGTCGCCTGGCCGGCAGCGGCACGCTGAGCGCCGCGATCTACGCCCTCGACGGCGGCACCGTCGACGCCCCGCTGGGCGCGGGCACGCTGAGCAGCCAGGGCAGCAGCCGGCTCAACCGCAGCGCGGCCGCGGGCTCGGTGGACGTCGTCGCCGGCACGCTGACGCTGGGCAGCGGCAACCTGCTCGACGATGCGGCCTCGCTGCGCATCGCCGCGGGGGCGACGCTGGTGCTCAACGGCAACGACCGCGTCGGCACCGTCGACGCGGCGGGCACCATCACCGGCAGCGGCCAGCTCAGCGCCGGCAGCTACCTGCTGACCGGCGGCCTCTACGAGCTCGACCTCGGCGACGGCGCGCTCACCAGCACCGGCAACAGCATCTTCAACGGCACCAGCGCCGCCACCGCGGTGACCGTGTCCAGCGGCCAGCTCACGCTGCTGCGGGCGAACACCTTCAGCGCGCAGCCGGCGGTCACGGTCAGCGCTGGCGCGGCGATGGCGCTGGCCGGCAACGAGACCTTCGGCTCGCTGGCCGGCGACGGCGCGCTGGCGCTCGGCGGCGCCACCCTGGTCACCGGCGCGCTGGGCGACAGCCGCTTCGGTGGCGTTATCTCGGGCAGCGCCGGCAGCGAACTCCGCAAGGCCGGCGCCGGCGTCTTCACGCTGGCCGGCAACCACGCCTACACCGGCACGACGCGGGTCGATGCCGGCACCCTGGCCCTGCAGGGCACGCTGGCCTCGGCGACGATCGCGGTGCGCGGCGGCACGCTGGCGCTGACCGGCGCCGACCGGCTGGCCGACAACGCCGCCGTCACGGTGGATGGCGGCGCGAGCCTGACGCTGGCCGGCAACGACACGGTGGGCTCGCTGGTGCTGTCGGGCACGCTGGGGGGCAGCGGCACGCTGACAGCGGCCACCTATCTGCTGGACGGCGGCGTCGCAGACGCCGATCTCGGCCCCGGTGCGCTGAGCAGCCGGGCGCTCGCCACCCTGCGCGGCGCCAGCGCCGCCACCACGCTGTCGGTGCAGACCGGCACCCTGTCGCTGGCCGGCGCCGGCCGCCTGCCCGCCACCCCGGCGGTCGACGTCGCCGCCGGCGCGACGCTGTCGCTGGGCGGCGACGAGACCTTCGGCGCCCTCACCGGCAACGGGCTGGTGGCCCTGGGCGCGGCCACGCTGAGCACCGGCGCGCTGGGTGACGCGCTGTTCGGCGGCACGCTGGCCGGCGCCGGCGGCGGGCTGGTCAAGCTCGGTACCGGCACCGTCACGCTGGCCGGCGCCAACACCTACACCGGCACGACGCGCATCGCCGCCGGCACGCTGGCCGTGGCCGGCACGCTGGCCTCGGCAACGCTGCAGGTCGACGCCGGCACGCTGGCGCTGGGCGGCGCCGACCGCCTGGCCGACGGCGCCACGGTCACGGTCGCGGCCGGCGCGCTGATGACGCTGTCCGGCAACGACACCATCGGCGCGCTGCAACTGGCCGGCCGGCTGGCCGGCACCGGCACGCTCAGCGCGGCCACCTACGCGCTGGACGGCGCCACCATCGACGCCGACCTCGGCAGCGGCACGCTGTCCAGCCGCGGCGCGGCGCGCCTGGCCGGGCGTTCGGAGGCCGGCAGCGTGAACATCACCGACGGCACGCTGACGCTGGCCACCGCCGGGCGCTTCGGCGCGCTGCCGGCCGTCACGGTCGCGGCCGGTGCCGCGCTGGCTACGGCCGGCGACGAGGCGCTGGGCTCGCTGGCCGCGGCCGGCACGCTGTCCGGCAGCGGCACCCTCAGCGCGGCCACCTATGCGCTGGACGGCGCCACCGTCGGCATCGCGCTCGGCGGCGGCGCACTCACCAGCCGCGGCATCACGCGGCTGGAGCGGCCGTCGGCCGCCGACAGCGTGGCCGTCGACACCGGCACGCTGACGCTGCAGCCGGCCGCGCTGCTCACCGCCCTGCCCGCCGTCACCCTGGCCGGCGGCACGACGCTGGCGCTGGGCAGCGACCAGGCCCTGGGCCTGCTGGCCGGCTCGGGCACGGTGTCGCTCGGGGCGTCGACCCTGAGCACCGGCGCGCGCGGTGACTCCAGCTTCGCTGGTGCGCTCACCGGCAGCGGCGGCCTGGTCAAGACGGGCGGCAGCCGCTTCGTGCTCGCGGGCGCCAGCCCCTACACCGGCACGACGCGCGTGGCCGGCGGCACGCTGGCCGTCGACGGCACGCTGGCCTCGGCCGCCCTGCAGGTCGACGCCGGCACACTGGCGCTCGGGGCTGCCGAACGCCTGGCCGACGGCGCGACGCTGGCCGTGGCCGCCGGTGCCGCGATCACGCTGTCCGGCAACGAGACGGTCGCCGCACTGCAGCTGGCCGGCGGCCTGCGCGGCAGCGGCACGCTGATCGCCGCCACCTACGCGCTGGACGGCGCCGTCGTCGAGGCCGAGCTCGGCCGCGGCACGCTCACCAGCCGCGGCGCCAGCCGCCTGGACGGCCGCGCCGGCGCGAACAGCGTCGCGGTCGACACCGGCACGCTGACCCTGGGCGCGGCCGACCGCCTGGCCGACGACGCGGCGGTCGCGGTCGCCGCAGGCGCCACGCTCGCGCTCGGCGGCAACGACACCGTGGGCAGCCTGGCGCTGGCCGGCACTCTGGGGGGCAGCGGCACGTTGACCGCGGCGACCTATGCGCTGGGCGGCGGACAGGTTCTTGCCTACCTCGGCGCCGGGCTCCTCAGCAGCAGCGGCGGCAGCACGCTGGCCGGCCGCGCCGCCGTCGGCGAGATCCTGGTCGCGGGCGGCACGCTGACGCTGCCGGCCGCAGACCGCCTGAGCGCCGCCCCGGCGGTGAACGTCGCCGCCGGCGGGGCGATCGCGCTGGGCGGCGCGCAGACCTTCGGCACGCTCGCCGGCAGCGGCAACGTCGCCCTGGGCAGCCACGAGCTGGCCACCGGCGGCGGGGGCGACGGCGTCTTCGCCGGCGTGATCTCGGGCACCGGCGGGCTGCGCAAGCAGGGCGGCGGAACCTTCACGCTGACCGGCGCCAACACCTACACCGGCCTCACCACGGTGGCCGGCGGCACGCTGCGTGTGGGCGACGGCGGCAGCAGCGGCAGCCTGGCCAGCAGCGGCTACCAGCTCACGGGGCGCCTGGTCTTCGACCGCAGCGACGACGTGACGCTGGCGCAGCCGGTGGCCGGCAGCGGCGGCCTCACGCAGGCCGGCAGCGGCCGGCTGCTGCTGGCCGGCGGCAACAAGACCTACGCCGGCAGCACGCTGATCGCGGGCGGCGAACTCGCCACCCAGGGCGACGAGCAGCTGCCCGACAGCAGCGCGGTGCGCGTCGACGCGCCCGGCCGGCTGGCGCTGGGCGGCCGCGAGACGCTGCAGTCGCTGGACGCCGACGGCCCGGTGGCCCTGGCGGGCGACCTCACGGCGGCTGCCGACCTGCTGCTGCGCGGCGCGGTCACCGTGCCCGGCAACCAGCCGCTGACGCTCAGCGGCCGCGCAATCGACGCCACCCACGAGGGCAACCGCTGGGGCAGCAGCGTCGCGATCGATGCGCGCGGCCGCATCGACCTGGCCAGCGGCCGCGACGCCGGCGTGCCGCGCGGCCTGGTGCTCGGCCGCGTGACGGCGCCCGCGGGCGGCCGCGTCGATGCCGGCACGCTGGAGTTGTCGGCGGCCGTCGCGGTCGGCGCCGCGCAGCTGGAGCTGGTGTCGTCCAGCACCGCCGCCCTCACCGCGCCGCCACCGGAGGCCCAGGGCCGGCAGGCTGCCGGCCTGCCGATCGGCTTCGGGGCCGACGCGGTGCTGCAAAGCGGCGGCGAGATCCGCGTCGCGGCCGGCGGCGGGCTGAGCGTCGTCGTCGCCGAGGGCGCCTCGGTGCGGCTGCTGGCCTCCGGCAACGAGTTCCTCGGCGCGCTGTCGGTGACCAGCGGCGCCGCGGGCCGCGCGTGGATCGAGCGCCCGACCCCCGGCAGCTTCGCGGGGCCGACGCAGAACTTCGCGCTGCAGGGCCGCGTGCGCATCGCAGGCTTGAGCATCGCGGTCGGCGGCAGCGGCATCGAGGCCGACCTCGTCTCGGTCAGCGCCGACCGGCTGACGACCACCGGCGACGCGCGCATCGTCGCGCGGCTGCCCTTCGACAACACGGTGGGCACCGCCGCGTCGCTGCCGGCGCTGACGCTGGAGCTGACGCCGGCCGCCTTCGGGATCACCTATCCCTACGGGCAGCCGGGCACGGAGATCCGCGTCGACATCGGCAGCCGCGCCTTCGGCAACCGCACGCTGCCGCTGGACGCCGGCTACCTGACCGTGCTGCCGCGCGGCGGCGCCAGCGGCAGCACCGCGGTGCTGCTCAGCGGGCCGCAGGTCGCGCTGGGCGGCTACCGCTTGTTCTTCGACGGTGCCGGCCGCCAGGGCGAGATCCCGGTCTTCTACAACGGCCGGCTGCCCGTGACGCCCGCGGTCGAGAACTCGATATCGGCCACGGTGTCGGTGTCGGAGAGCGCGCGCCGGCAGCGCTTCGAGGAGGCGGTGCGCACCGAGAACGTGGCGCTGCGGCTGCGCGCCGGCGTGATCGCCGAGGTCGGCCCCGGCCGCTCGGCGACCACGGGTTCGCAGGGCCTGCGGCTGCCGACGATCTGCCCGCCGGCCGGGGCCAGCCTGGGTTGCGGGCCCGCCAACTGACGCGCCCGCTGCACACCCACCATGAGCATCACCCCCACACTGCCCCCGCTGCCTGGCCGGCGCCGCCTGCTGCAGGGCGGCGCCGCGCTCGCCACGGGCCACCCGCTGCTGCGGGCTCTGGCGCAGCAGCCGCCCGCCGGCGGCGAGCCGCCGCGGCTGGCGCTGCTGATCGGCAACCGCGACTACCCCGAGGGCGAGGACCTGCCGCCCATCCACAAGAACGTGCGCGACCTGCGCGCGGTGCTTGAGAAGCGCGGCTTCACGGTCGACGACGGCCTGGACCTGGACCTCGCGCAGTCGCGCGCCGCGGTGCAGGCCTTCGCGGCCAAGGTGCGCGCCGCGCCGGCCGACTGCACGGCACTGTTCTACTTTTCCGGCCACGGCGCGCAGGTCGACGCCGAGAACCTGCTGGTGGCCGCCCGTGCCAACCCCAAGGCCAGGCCCGAGGTGCTGCAGCGCAACAGCCTGACGCTGAGCGGCGACGTGCTGGGGCCGCTGCCGAACCGCCCCGGGGGCCTGACCATCGCCGTCATCGACGCCTGCCGCACTTCGCTGCGCGACGTGGCACTCGGCGAAGGCCTCAACCAGGTCGAGGCGCCACCGGGCAAGCTCATCGCCTTCGCCACCGGGGCCGGCCGCCCGGCCATCGCGCCGGCCGACGACACCCGCCACACCTTCTACACGGCCTCGCTGGTGAAGCTGCTGGAGCGCGCGTCCGACGAGATCAGCTTCTCGGACCTGTTCCGCCTGGTCAAGTACGACGTGCAGAACACGATGCTGAACCACCCGGTGGCGCTGCTGCGCCGCTTCGCGCAGTTTCCGTTCATCGCCGAGAACACGCAGCTGCGCCGCCGCCTGGCGCCGCTGCCGCCGCCCGAAGTTGCCGCGGCCGCGCCGCCCCCGCCGCCGCGCCCGCGCGACGAGGCCGAGGACTTCGCCAGGCTCGAGGCCGCGATCTGGCCCGCCGAGGTGGCGCGCCTGGCCGACGACTACCTGAAGAACCACGCCGCCAGCCCGCTGTCCGGCAGCGCCATCGTGGCGCGCGAGGGCGCTCGCGAGGCCGTCAAGGCGCTGCGCAGCCGCGACGTGCAGCTGTTCCGCAGCGCCTTCGTGCCGTCGGCCGATGGCGGCGGCTCCGGGCTCGATGAGCTGTCCAAGGCCGGCCGCGGCGACAAGGACGCGGCCGCCCGCATCGCGCGCCGACTCGGGCGCGGCGAACGGGGCCGCTACGAGGGCTGGCTGCAGTACGCGTCCGAGCTCGGCAACGGCATCGCCGCCTACGAGCTGGCGCTGCACTACCGGCGCGAGGCGCAGCCGCTGCTGGCCGACCGCTACGAGAAGCGCGCGCTCGACCTGGGCTACACGCCGCCGCCGTCGCTGGACAACACCCGGAAGTGAGCCGGGCCCGGCCGCCGGCCCGTGCGGCGCCGGCGGGTCGCCGTGTCCTCAACGCACGACGGCGAAGCGCGATGCCTCCAGCGCGTGCACGAGCAGCCGGCCCGGGCGCGTGCTGCGGTAGCCCTGCCCGGCGGCCAGCACGATGTCCTTGCAGTCGCCATCGTGCGTGAGCCACAGGCAGCCGCCGAGGCAGTGGATCGTGGCGCCGGCCTGCTCGGTCACCGGGAAGGTGGCGCCCGCGGCCAGTTCCTGCGGGGCCGAAGGCACGGCGCCGCGGGCCGCCACGGGCTGGGCGCGCAGGGGCGCCGAAGGCCCGGCAAGGCGGGGCAGAGGCAGTCGAAGCCAGGGGGTCAGGGCGAGGTTCATCACGGTCTCCATCGGGCTGGGTTCACGATGAAGACAGTGTCGGGACGTCGACTGCCGCAGGGCAGTGTGCCGACCACGGTACCGGGGCCGCGCGGCTACGGTAGTGCCTACGGTAGGACTGGGTTCGGTCCCACCTTGCGCGGGCGCAGCTGCAGCGCGCGCACCGCCTGCTTGCCCGTGCGCCCGGCGGCCACCAGGGGCAGCACCCGGCGCTGCCGCGAGGACGGGATCGGCGAAGCGAGCCGGCGGCCCTGGTTGAAGGTCACCACCGGGTCGCCCGACACGTGCATCACCGGCGTACGCGTCGAGGGCGTCGTGCTGCTCCGCACTGCCGCGGCGCAGGAACCTGGCCACGCAAACGCGCCACAGCGCGGGGACGGCTGGTGGGCGCGGAAGTGCGAGGACGCGAAGCCCCCCAGCGGCGGGAAGCGCTCGAGCCCTCGAAGCACCGCGTGGTGTTCAGCCAGCATGCGATCAGCGGTGGCCGGCAGGTGCGCTGCAGTTCCACGGGCAGGCGATCCATCCGCCGCAGCACGCGGACCTGTTGCCCGCACCCGAGTTCCTGGCCTGGAACCTGAACTGGGTCTTCAAGAAGCCGGCGCGTCCAACGGAGACGGCGGCGCGAGCACTGTGAGCGTGAAGCTGCGGTAGTGACGCAGCCCAGTGGGCGAAAGCATTTCGACGGTCCAGTAGACCGCGCTGTCCTCGTCGCGCTCCTTGGACGGCAACGCCGCATGCCGCTTGAGCCCGGCGTCGCCCGGCACGAACTGCAAGGGCACGCTGTTGCCGGTGGTCGTTGCCTCCCAGTCTCGAGACCAGATGACCTTGCCAATCCAGCCACGCTCCCCATCGGTGTCGCTCGTTGCTCTGAACATCTCGCACTTGAGCGTGACGCGCCACCGGCTTGGCATGTAGCGGGCCGCACCCGCGAACTTCACCGTGCCCTGAACCAACTGGCCCAGACAGGGGTGAGGAGGTACGAGGAGCAGGCGGGCAGCCCCCAGGCGGTGATACGTCGTCGCACGGTGCAGGGCAAACAATGCGAGCACAAGCCCAACGCTCGCGACCAGCGCTGGCACGCCGAAGCGCAGAACCGGCGGCATGCCCGTCCCTTCACCGTCACGCCAAACCATCCACGTCCCTGGCAACGTGAGGCAGTTCACGATCGCTGCGGCCCACAGTGCAACGGAGACTCCGCCAGCTTCGTTCGCGTCAATGCCTTGCGTCTCGTCCTGCCTCGGCGCAACCGGCCGCTCGCGGCGGAACAGAACAACCGCCGCCACCAGAATCGGCACGCCGACGAGCAGCAACCCGGTCCCGAGGAACATTCCCAGGGGGCCGCCGTCCAGCGCGGCCTTGATCCCCAAGCCGGCGAGCATGACACCGAACGCAAGGATCAAGATCGAGCGGAAGCGATGCCGCAGCGGTTCCATAGCGAGATTCCTGGCAGGCCGTTGAAGAACCACTCGTGACAGGCTGCAAGAGCGCTCGATGATGCCAAGTTTGCGGACATCTGATTTCGAGAGCAAGGCCTCTGCCACTTCGATCTTGAGTGCCTCCTCG
>JBKDQY010000207.1:0-7680 GCA_046341655.1 Betaproteobacteria bacterium
TCAGGCCAGCAGCCGCTCCGGCGCCAGGTAGGCCCGGCGCCAGCTCTCGAAGTCGCCGGTGTCGGCGCGCTCGATGGCGATGCGGCGCTCCACCGACGCGCGGGCCTCGGCGGCGAAGCGTTCGCGCTCCTCGGCCGACAGCGGCTGCGCGCGGAAATGCGCGCGCGTGGCCAGCGACTGCGCCTGCACGAAGCGCGCGTGGCTGCCGCCGAACCCGGCCTGCATGGCCGCCAGCGCGCGCGCCGACGGCAGCGTGTCGGGCCGCGCGAGCGCCGCCTGCGCCGCCGCCAGCTGCTGCGCGTGCGGCCCCGGTGCGGGCCCGCCGTGCAGCGCGTCGAGCGCGCGCGCGATCGGCGCGCACTGCTCCAGGATCTCGGCCGCCCACTCCACCAGCACGGCCTCGCGGCCGCCGCGCTCCAGCCGCAGGCCCGGCTCGCGGCCGAAGCCGGCGGTGCGCTCCTGGTTGCGGCCCAGCGCCGCGATCTCGTCGGGCGTGTCCGGCGGGCTGTCGGCCAGCAGGCAGTGCAGCAGGAAGACGTCGAGGAAGCGCATCGTGCCGGCGTTGATGCCGACCGGCTCGAAAGGGTCGAGGTCCATGCAGCGCACCTCGACGTACTCGACGCCGCGCTCCCGCAGCGCGTGCAGCGGGCGCTCGCCGGGGCGGATGACGCGCTTGGGGCGGATGGTGCCGTAGAACTCGTTCTCGATCTGCAGCAGCGTCGTGGCGAGCTGGTTGTACTCGCCGCCGAGGTTCTTGATGCCGATGGCCTCGTAGGGCGGGTAGGGCTGCGTCAGCGCGCCGTGCAGCGAGTGCGCGTAGCCCTCCAGGCCGTTGTAGCTCACGGCCAACGTGGCCTGCGCCTCGCTCTGGTAGCCCAGCCGGCCCATGCGCAGGCTGGTGGCGTGCGGGCGGAAGAAGGTGCCCGGCTCCAGCGCCTGCAGCCCGTGCGGGCGGCCGGCCACGAAGCACTCGCACACCGCCGGGCTGGCGCCGAACAGCCAAAGCAGCAGGAAGCTCTGGCGGCGGAAGTTGCGGATCAGCGCGAAGTGCTCGTCGTTGCCCAGCCCCGGCAGCGACCAGTTGTAATGAATGCCGCTGATGGTCTGCATGCGGCGGCCGTAGCGGTGGCCCAGGCCCATGCGGTAGACGCTCTTGGCGCGCGCGATGTGGCTGCTGCCGTAGCTGCCGATGGGGATGTTCTCGTCGGGCGGCAGCCCGCAGGGCATGCTGCCGACCCACAGGATCTCGTTGCCGTCGCGGCCCGGCTCGGTCTCGAGCACCTCGTAGACGTGGCGGTGGATGCGCTCGAGCTCGGCCACCGCGCCCTCGGGCGTGGCGTGCACGCCCGTGATCAGCTCGAGCTGGCTCTCGCTGTAATCGGTGGTGACGTGCGGGTGCGTGAGCGGCGCGCCCAGGCCGCTGGGGTGGGGCGTGCGCGCCAGGCCGCCGCTGTCGCGCGCGCGCAGGCTTTCTTTCTCGATGCCGCGGCGCAGGCCGCGCAGGCGGTCGGCGCCGAGGGCGTTCAGGCGGTCGGTGAGGGTCATGGCGCGCGGGGGATGAGCCCGGGATGCATGGAACCGAAGGTTACTCGCGGCCCGCGGTTCCTGCTGCGCCGGGCCTTAAGCTCGCGCCCCGTGAAACGCCGTCATCTCGTCCTCGCCCCGCTGGCCGTGGCCGGTGGCCTGGCCATCGGCTGGGCCGCGCTGCCGGTGCGCCAGCGCCTCGTGGGCGCCGAGCCGCTGCCGCCCGAGCCCGGCCGCCACGCCTTCAACGGCTGGGTGCGCATCGGCGACGACGGCCTGGTGCACCTGGTGTGCCCCAAGACGGAGATGGGCCAGGGCGTGCACACCGGCCTGGCCATGCTGCTGGCCGAGGAGCTGGGCGTGGCGCTGGAGCGCGTCGCCATCGCGCCGGCGCCGGTGGACGGCATCTACGGCAACGCCACCACGGTGGTCGATTCGCTGCCCTTCCTGCCGGACGACGACTCGCTGCTGCGCCGCGTCACCGAGCACCTGGTGGGCAAGATCATGCGCGAGGCCGCGCCCATGCTCACCGGCGGCTCCAGTTCGCTGAAGGACCTGTGGCTGCCCGTGCGCCTGGCCGGGGCGGCGGCGCGGCAGATGCTGATGGCCGAGGCCGCCGGGCGCTGGGGCGTGGCGGCGGCCGGGCTGGCCGTGGCCGACGGACCGGTGCGGCATGGGGCCAGCGGCCGCACGCTGGGCGTCGGCGAACTGGCCGCAGCCGCCGCCGCGCGGCCGCTGCCCGGCGATGTCCAGCCCCGCCCGGCCGCCGAGTGGCGCCTGATCGGCCGCGCGCAACCGCGGCTGCGCGCCGCGGCGCTGGCCAGCGGCCGCGCCGGCTACGGCATCGACGTGCGCCCGCCCGGCATGGCCCACGCCGCGGTGGCGCTGCCGCCCACGCTGGCCGGCCGCGTGCGCAGCGTCGACGACACGGCCGCGCGCGCGCTGCCCGGCGTGCGCGCCGTCGTGCGCTTCGAGCCGCCGGCCTCGGGCGGGCCGGGCGGCGTGGCCGTGATCGCCGGCAGCAGCTGGGCGGCGATGCAGGCGGTGCAGGCCTTGAAGGTGCAGTGGGAGGGCGACGACACCGGCGACGCCGCCGACACCACCGCGCTGCACGCGCGCTGCGACGCCGCCCTGGCCCCCGGCGCCGGGGACGCCGCCTTCGCCTACCTGGAGCGCGGCGACGTCGAGGCCGCGCTGGCCGGCGCCGCGCGGCGCATCGAGGCCACCTACCGCGCGCCCTTCCTGGCGCACCAGGCGCTGGAGCCGGCCAACGCCACGGTGCGCGTGGACGAGGGCCGCGCCACCGTGTGGGCGCCCACGCTGGCGCCCGACCTCGCGCAGGGCGCCGTGGCGCGCGCGCTGGGGCTGCCGCGCGAGGCGGTGACGGTCAACGTCACGCTGGCCGGCGGCGGCTTCGGGCGCCGGCTCGACGTCGACTTCGTCGAGCAGGCCGCACTCGTGGCGCGCGCGCTGCCCGGCGTGCCGGTGCAGGTGCTGTGGAGCCGCGCGCAGGACACGCCGCACGACTACTACCGCCCGGCCTGCACGGCGCGGCTGCGCGCCGGCTTCGACGCGCAGGGCCGGCTGGTCGCCTGGGACCACCACGCCGCCGGGCCGCTGCTGGCGCCGGGCGTGATGGCGCGCTACCGCGCCGGCGCCACCGTGATGCCCATGCTGGCGCAGGGCCAGGGCGAGCTCGCGCGGCTGCTGCGGCCGCTGGGCGCGCTCAACGCGCTGGGCGTGGTGCGCGACAAGCTCAGCGCCGAAGGCGGCTTCGACCCCGTCTACGCCTGGCCGGCGGCGCGCATGCGCCACACGCCGGTGGACTCGGCCGTGCCGGTGGGCTTCTGGCGCTCGGTGGGGCACTCGCACATGGGCTTCTTCACCGAGGGCTTCATCGACGAGTGCGCGGCGGCCGCCGGCGCCGACCCGGTGGCCTTCCGCCGCGGCCTGCTGGCGGCGCAGCCGCGCCACCGCGCCGTGCTCGACCGCGCCGCCGCCGCCGCCGGCTGGGGCACGCCCTCGCCCCCCGCCCCCGACGGCGCGCCCACCGCGCGCGGCGTGGCGCTGCACGCCAGCTTCGGCAGCGTGGTGGCGCTGGTGGCCACCGTGTCGGTGGCGCCGGCCGCGACCGACGCCGCGCGCCGCATCCGCGTGCACCGCGTGGTGGCGGCCATCGACTGCGGCGTGGCCGTCAACCCCAACCTCGTGCGCCAGCAGCTCGAGGGCTCGGTGGTGTTCGCGCTCACCGCGGCGCTGCACGGCGGCGTCGCGGTGGAGCGCGGCCGCGTGCAGCAGGCGCACTTCCTCGACCTGCCGCTGCTGCGCATCGGCGAGGCGCCCGAGGTGCAGGTGGAGTTCGTCGAGTCGGCGATCGACCACCCCGAGGGCGTGGGCGAGCCCGGCGTGCCGCCGCTGGCCCCGGCCGTGGCCGCGGCGGTGGCCGCGCTCACCGGCACGCGGCTGCGCGAGCTGCCGCTGCGGCTGCCGGCGGCGGTGGCGGCGTGAGGCTCAGCGTGGTCGTGCCGGTGCTGGACGAGGCCGCCGGCATCGCCGCCGCGCTGGCCGCGCTGGCGCCGCTGCGCGCGGCGGGCCACGAGGTGATCGTCGCCGACGGCGGCAGCACCGACGGCACGCCGGTCCTGGCCGCCGCCGGCGCCGACCGCGTGATCGCCGCGCCGCGCGGCCGGGCGCGCCAGATGAACGCCGGCGCCGCCGCGGCGCGCGGCGAGGTGCTGCTGTTCCTGCACGCCGACACGCGGCTGCCGCCGGGCGCCGACCGCCTGGTGCGGCAGGCGCTGGACAGCGGCGCGCACTGGGGCCGCTTCGACGTGCGCATCGTGGGCGACGGCCACCGCGACAGCGCGATGTTCCCCGTGATCGCCGCGCTGATGAACCTGCGCTCGCGGCTGAGCGGCATCGCCACCGGCGACCAGGCCATCTTCGTGCGGCGGGCGCTGTTCGACCAGCTCGGCGGTTATGCCGAGCAGCCGCTGATGGAGGATGTCGAGCTCTGCCGCCGCCTGAAGGCGCTGCCCGGCGCCGGTGCGCCGGCCTGCCTGCGCGAACGCGTGGCCACGTCGGGGCGGCGCTGGCTGGCGCACGGCGTGTGGCGCACCATCGTGCTGATGTGGCGGCTGCGCTGGCGCTACTGGCGCGGTGCCAGCCCCGAGCAGCTGGCGCGGCTGTACCGCTGAGGACCGCCGGGGAAGTCCACCGCCATGCCATCCGCCGAACGCGCGCTGCTGCACCGCGGGGGCCGCCCGGGCACCTGGGGCAGCCTGGGGCTGTGGCTCGACGGCGACGGCGACTACGCCCGTGCCTGCGAGGCCCTGGCGCGGGCGGTGGGCCGGGCCGCGGGCATCCGGCCCGGCGACCGCGTGCTGAGCCTGGGCTGCGGCGCCGGCGACGAACTGCTGCTGTGGGCCCGCGAGTTCGGTGCCGCCGAGGTCTGCGGCATCGAGCGCGACCCCGCGCTGGCCGCCGCCGCGCGCACGCTGCTCGAGCGGCAGCCGCCGCCGGCCGGCGCGCAGGTGCAGGTGCTGTGCGCCGACGCGATGCAGCTGGCCACGCTGCGGCTGCCGCGCCGCCGCTACGACCGCATCGTCTGCGTGGACGCCGCCTACCACTTCAGCCCGCGCGGCGCCTTCCTGCGGGCGGTGCACGCGGGGCTGCGGCCCGGCGGCCGCTTCGCGCTGAACGACCTGACGCTGGACCCGGCCGCACGCGGCGGCTGGCGCCGCCTGCTGCGCGGGGCGCTGCGCGGCGCCGCGATGCTGACGCAGGAGCCGCTGTCGGAGCTGCTGTCGCTGGCGGCGCAGCGCGCGCGCCTGCGCGAGGCCGGCTTCGTCGACGTGCAGTCGCTGGCGCTGGACGACGCCGTGCTCGGCGGCTTCGCGCGGCACGTGCGGGCGCAGGGCCCCCGCGTGGCGCGCACGCTGTGGCACCCGGACTGGCGGCGCCCGGCGCTGACGGCGGCGCTGATCGGCCCCTGCCGCGCCGCCGGGCTGGGCTACGCGCTGCTCAGCGGCGCGGCCACGCCCAGCGCGGCGGCCACCGACAGCGCCGAGCGCACCGCGCTCTCGAGCAGCGGCACGCCGGTCTCGGCGTAGCTGCCGGCCACCCAGACGCGCCGCTGCGCCGCCGTGCGCTGCCAGGTGGCGCGCAGCGCGGCCAGCGCGGCCTGGCTGTCCAGGCTGACCAGAGGCCGCTCGAAGCGGGCCTCGGCCAGCACGGTGCCGTCGCGCGGCGCGCGCTGCGGCTGCACCGTCTGGAACAGCGGCGGCGCCTGGCGCAGCGACGGCTGCACGGCGTTGAGCCAGATCGTGCTCTCGGGCCGCTCGGCAGCGGGGTCGACGTGCGCGTGCACGGGGCTCCAGTGGCGGCGGCGGCGCGGCATCAGCCGCTCGTCACGGTGCATCAGCACGGTCAGCGCGCGCGTGCGGAAGCGCGCCAGCAGCGCCGCCTCGTCGGCCGGCGCGCCGGGCCACAGCCGCAGCGCCTGCGCGGCGTGGGTGGCCAGCACGACGTGGTCGAAGCGCTCCTCGACGCCGCCGCGGCGGTGCAGCCTCACGCCGTCCTCGGCGGCCTCGACGCGCTCGACCCCGGCGTCGCAGACCACGCGCGCCAGCGGCGCCACCAGGCGCGCCGCCACCTCGTCGGCGCCGTGGACGGCGCGGCGCACGCTGTCGCGCGCCAGGCCCGCGCCCCAGTAGCCGGCCACCACGGCCGCGGGCACGGCGCGCGCGTCGGCCGGGGTGCAGGTGGCGATGGTGGCCAGCGCCGGCCACAGCAGGCCCTCGGCGCAGTCGCGGTCGATGCGCTCGGCCTCGACGAACTCGCCGATGGTGGCGCCGTCCAGCGCGCCGGCGGCGGCGGCCGCGCGCAGCCGCCGCTGCAGCGCCAGTGCCCCGAAGGCGATGCGGCGGGCGCGCGCGCCGAGCAGGTCCTGCGGGGCCACCAGCGGCCAGCTGCGGCCGCCCCAGCGCAGGTTGCGCCAGCGGAAGTAGGGCTCGCCGTCGGCGCCGCTGAAGGTGGTGGCGTAGCTCACCGGCTCGCTGGCCACGCCCAGGGCCGCGTACAGCCGGGTCAGCGTCGGGTAGTAGCCGGGGTAGAACACGCGCAGCGGCACGTCGGCGCGCTGGCCGTGCACGGCCACGCTCGCGGCTGTGAAGCCCAGGGCCGGCAGCCGCTCGTACAGCGTGACGCGGTGGCGCCGCGCCAGCATCCAGGCCGCCGCCAGGCCAGCGATGCCGGCACCGACGACGGCGATGTCCAGGGGAGCGCCGGCCCGGGGGCCGGCGGCGAAGTCGCGCATGGGTCGAGAATACGCGGCCCTCCACCCCCGCGCGCCATGCACGACCCCACTCCCACACCGGCGGATCCCACGCCCACGAACGCCGCCGAGACGGCGCCCGGCACCGATGCGCCGATGGTCGCGCCGGCCGAGGCGGAAGCCCCGGCCCCGCCGGGCAGCGACCCGGTCGACACGACAGGCGGCCCGGCACCCGCGCCGGCTGCCCAGGCCCCGCGCGCCGAGCCTTCGCTCGCCGACAGCGCGCGGCTGCTGGCCGAGCACTTCCCGGCGCTGTTCGGGCCCGGCGTCGTCAAGCCCGTGAAGCTGCGCATCCAGGCCGACATCCAGCAGCGCGCGCCAGGCGTGTTCACGAAGAAGGCGCTGTCGCTGTTCCTGCACCGCCACACCACGGGCAGCGCCTACCTGCGCGCCCTGCTGGCCGCCGAGACGCGCTTCGACCTCGACGGGCAGCCGGCCGGCGAGATCGCGCCCGAGCACAAGGAGGCCGCGCGCGTGGAGGTGGAGCGCCGCCGCGCCATCGTCGAGGCCAAGAAGGAAGCCGGTCGCGCCGCGGCGCGCGCCGCGCGCGAGGCCGCGCGCCCGCCGCGCGCCGATCGCCCGCCGCGCGGCCCGCGCCCCGAAGGCCAGGGCCGGCCCGACCGGCAGGAACGCCCGCCGCGAGCCGCTCGCCCGGGCCGCCCGGCGCGCCCGTGCGCCACCCCGCGCTCCGCCGGGGCCCCCCGCGGCGACCGGCCCCGCGCCGTCCCCCGCCGCGCGGCGCGCGCACCACGCCGCCGGGCCCGAGAGACCGGGGGCCGCCCAGGGGAGTAGCGGAGCGTCGTCGGCAGTCGCGGTGACCG
>JBKDQY010000208.1:0-3383 GCA_046341655.1 Betaproteobacteria bacterium
GCGCGCCGGTGGCCACCTCCAGCGGGAAGGCCGACGCGTTGGCCAGCGGGCGGCCGGCCTCGTCCACCACACCGGCCGGCAGCGTGATCTGGAAGCGCGCGTTCTCGGGCAGCGGCGCGTCGAAGCGCAGCGAGCCGACCATGGGCGAGTCGTCGTCCAGGCGCGGCGTGCGCGGCGCGCCGCCGCCCAGCGGCACCAGCCGCACGCCCAGCGCCAGCGCCCGCGGCACCGGCGCGTTGAACGACAGCCGCAGCGGCGCCAGCGGCAGGCAGGCGGCGCGCGCGTTCTCGCGCTCGCAGTTGAACTCGGCCAGCGGGGGTGGCAGCACCGTCCACTGGAAGCGCTGCTCCTGGCGCACGCGCAAGGCGCCGTCGGCCGCGGCGGCGATGCCGCGCCCCCACACCAGGCGCACGCGCGCGCCGGGCGCGAAGGGCCGCTGGCAGGCCAGCAGCAGCTGCGTGGCCGGGGCCTCGGCCCGGTCGCGCCGCAGCGCGCGCAGCACCCGCTCGCGCTCGGCGCCGCGCAGCACGCGCACCGCCAGGCGCTCGCCCAGGCCCTCGGCCTCGCAGGGGGCTTGGCGCTCGACGCTGGCCTCGTCGACGGCGCCGTTCAGGCTCAGCAGGAAGTGCTGGTCCTCTTCGATGGCGCTGCCGGGCCAGGGCAGGGCCTCCAGCACCGCGGGCGCGCCGGTGGCGAACTCGAAGCGCGTCGGGCCCTGCAGCGCACCCCCCGGCGGCTGCCAGCCGGCGGCCTGCGTCAGCACGCAGCGCTGGCCGGCGGCCAGCGGCCGGGCCAGGTCGAAGGCCCAGCGGCGCGCGTCGAGCCAGCGCGCGCTGCCGGCCACCGGCTTGCCGTTGCAGCGCAGCTCGAACGGGGCCGCGGCCCGGGGGTCGCCCGCCGCGGCGGCGTCGGCGTCGAAGCGCAGCAGCACCTGGTTAACGGTGGCCACCTCGCCCTGCGGGCTGGCCTGCACCACGCGCGTGGCCGCGGCCGGCTGCGCGGCCGCCAGGGCCGCGGCGGCCAGGATCGCGGCACCCACGCACCACACGGACTGTGTCGACTGCTGCATCACCCCACCTCGTTGGCGGGGCATTGTGGGCGCGCCGCGCCGCGCGCCCATCCGGGCTTACGGCGAGCCGCCGCGGGCCTGCATCTGCAACTCGCGGCGCTGCGCCACCACCTCGCGCAGCCGTACGTCGATGACCGAGGCCTCGATGAAGTCCTGCTGCCCCTGGGCGCCGCGCGCGGCCTGCTGCGCCACGCGGAAGCGGTCGATGGCGCCGGGCAGGTCGCCCAGCATGGCGCGGGCCTCGGCGGCGGCGCGCAGCGAGCGCAGGCGCTGGCCCAGCGCGTCGGCCGTGCCCGACAGGCTCTCCCAGGCGGTGGCGTCCTGCGGGTGCTCGGCCAGCCAGGTCTGCAGCGCCTCGGTGCTGGCGCGCAGGCCCGGCGCCTCGCTGCCGGGGCGGGCACGGTGCAGGTCCAGCTGCAACTGCGCGCGCTGCAGCATGGCCGCGCGCGCGGCGCCGGGCGAGGCCCCGGGCGGCAGCGGCGGCAGCGCGTCGAGCAGGGCCAGCGCGCCGCGGGCGTCGCCGGCGGCCTGGCGCACCTCGGCGTGCATCAGCAGCAGCGTGCGCTCGGCCAGCGCGTCGTGCCCAGGCAGCGCGGCGGCCATGGCGCGCGCCTCGGCGGCCTGGCGCTCCGCGCGCGCGTGGTCCTTCAGGCGGCTGGCCGCCAGGGCGCCGGCCAGCCGCGCCGCGACGCGCTCCACCGCCAGCGGCGACGAACTCTCGCCCGACAGCCGCGCCAGGCTTTGCGCGCCGGGGTCCATCAGCACGCGGGCGCGGGCCTGCATCAGCGCGTGGCGCAGCGTCGGCTCGGGCGCGGGCATCGGGGCGGCGAGCACGCGCGTGCGCGCCTCGGTGATGCGCTCGCTGGTGAGCGGGTGGGTGCGCAGGTAGGGGAAGTTGCTGGTGTCGTTGATGCGGCTGGCGAAGTCGAGCTTCTCGAACATCTGCGCCATGCCGCCGGTGTTGTAGCCGGCATCCGCCAGCAGGCCGAAGCCGACGCGGTCGGCCTCGCGCTCCATGGCGCGGGTGAAGTTCAGCTGCGTCTGGATGGCCGCGGCCTGGCCACCCAGGACGGCGGCCTGCACGCCGTCGGCGCCGGCACCGGCGGTGCTGGCCCGGCTGGCCGCCAGCACGCCCAGCAGCAGCCCGGCCACCGCCAGCAGAGAGGCCTGCTGCTGCGGCGCGATGCTGCGCGCGATGTGGCGCTGCGTGACGTGCGTGAGCTCGTGCGCCAGCACCGAGGCCAGGGCGTCGGGCGTGGTCGTCAGCGCGATCAGGCCCAGGTGCACGCCCACGTAGCCGCCGGGCAGCGCGAAGGCGTTCACGGCGCGGTCGTTGACGAGGAAGATCTCCCACGCGAACGCGGTGTCGATGTCGGGCTCGATGTCGCCGCGGGCGCGCGCGGCGCGCAGCAGCGGCGCGTACAGCTGCTGGACGTAATCGAGCAGGATGGGGTCGTCGAGGTAGGCGGGGTCGCGCCGGCCTTCGCGCCGGATGGCGTCGCCGATGCGGCGCTCCTGGCTGATGGAGAGGTCGGCCGAGGCGGACTCGCCCAGCGCCGGCAGGCGCACGGGGTTGGCCGGTGCGGGCGCCTGGGCCCAGGCCGGTGCCACCGACGAGGCGGCCATCAGCGCCGCCAGCGCCGCCGCGCCCAGGCGCGAACGCGCCGGCACGGGCCGCGGGGCGGTGGGATGGGCTGCGTTCAACGGTGTCCTTTGCAGGGGCTGCCGGCGGCCCCGCTGGCTATCATGACACCGCCCCGTTGCTGAACGTGAAGACCATGCCCCCGCCTGCCGCCCACCCGAAGGCCCAACCCGTGGCCGACGCCCCGCCGGCCGGAACCCCGCTGACGCACTTCGACGCCCAGGGCCATGCGCACATGGTCGACGTCGGCGCCAAGGCCGAGACGCACCGCGTGGCCCGCGCCACCGGCCGCATCCGCATGCAGCCGGCCACCTTTGCGCTGCTGGCCGCCGGCCGGGCCAAGAAGGGCGACGTGATCGGCGTGGCGCGCATCGCCGCCATCCAGGGCGCCAAGCGCACGGCCGACCTGGTGCCGCTGTGCCACCCGCTGCCCATCACGCGCGTGGCGGTGGACTTCGAGCTCGACGCCGACGCCCACGCCGTGCACTGCACGGCGCAGGTGGAGACCTACGGCCGCACCGGCGTGGAGATGGAAGCCCTGACCGCCGTGCAGGTGGGCCTGCTGACGGTGTACGACATGCTCAAGGCCGCCGACCGCGGCATGGTGATGGACGGCATCCGCGTGCTGGCCAAGAGCGGGGGCCGGAGCGGGGACTGGGCCGCCTGAGCGGC
>JBKDQY010000209.1:0-15134 GCA_046341655.1 Betaproteobacteria bacterium
CGCCGAGAGCATCTGCGAGGCGCAGCAGAAGAGCTACGAGCTGGCGCTGCGGCTGGCCGAACACGCGCGCACCCCGGTCAAGTTCCTTAACCTCGGCGGCGGCTTCGGCATCCCCTACTTCCCGGGCGAGACGCGGCTGGATCTCGCCCCCATCGGCGCCAACCTGCAGGCCATCGTGGCGCGCGCGGCCACCGAGATGCCCGAGGCCGGCATCGTCATCGAGCTGGGCCGCTACTTCGTGGGCGAGGCGGGCCTCTACGTCACGCGCGTGGTCGACCGCAAGGTCTCGCGCGGGCAGGTGTACCTGGTGTGCGACGGCGGCCTGAACCACCAGCTGGCGGCCAGCGGCAACTTCGGCCAGGTGGTGCGCAAGAACTACCCGGTGGGCATCTTCCCGATGCGCGGCGACGCGCGCGAGAGCAGCATGGTGGTGGGCCCGCTGTGCACGCCACTCGATCTGCTGGCCGACCGCATGGCCCTGCCCGAGGGCCGGGTGGGTGATCTCGTCGTGGTGTTCCAGAGCGGCGCCTACGGCGCCAGCAGCAGCCCGCAGGCCTTCCTGGGGCACCCGGCGGTGACCGAGGTGCTGGTGTGAACGGCCTGCCGGACTGAGGGCGCGCCCCGCATGCAGGGCGCCGACCGCCGCATCGCCGGGCTGTGGCTCGGGCTGCTGGCGTTCTTCGTCTACGGCAGCTGGGTGCCGCTGCAGCTGGCACCGCAGCCGCCCGCCGCGGCCTGGGCGCAATTCCTCGCCCTGCCCGGGCCCTGGCAGGGCGAGGCCTCGCGCACCGACCTGGCGGCCAACTTCCTGATCACCGTGCCGCTGGCCTTCGGCGCGGCCTACCTGCTGGCCACGTTGCCGTCGCGCGCCTGGCGCCTTGGGCTGGCGACGCTGCTGTGGCCGGCCCTGGTGCTGCTGTCGGTGGCGGTGGAGTTCGGGCAGATCTTCTTCACGCCACGCACGCCGAGCTGGACGGACGTGGCCATGCAGGTGCTGGGCAGCACCGTCGGCCTGGCGCTGTACCTGTTGCTGGGCGAGCGCGCGCGCCGCTGGGTAGCCGCCTTCTCGGCCGGGCTGCCCGTGGCCGATCGGCTGCAGCGCGGGCTGTTTGCCTACCTGGTGCTGTTCCTGGTGTGGCAGTTGATGCCGCTGGACCTGTCGCTCAGCCCGGTGGAGCTGTACCGCAAGTGGCGCGACGGGCGCGTCTTGCTGCTGCCCTTCTCGACCCTGCCGCCCGGGCTGTTCGACGCCGGCTGGCAGATCGGCGCGGACCTGCTGCTGTGGATGCCGGTGGGCGCGCTGTGGAGGCTGACGCTGGTGCGTCCGGACCTGGCGGGCCTTGCCGGGCGTGCCCTGGCCCTGGCGCTGGGGGTGGAGGTGATGCAGCTGTTCGTGCTCTCGCGCGTGAGCGACGTCACCGACGTGTTCGTGGGCACCGCGGGCGTGCTGGCCGGGGCCGGGCTGGCGCGCTTGCTGCAGGGCTGGGGCGACTGGCCGGCCCCGCGGCAGCGGGCGGTGCTGCGGGGCGCACTGGCCGCGTGGGCGCTGGGCACGGTGGCGGTGCTGTGGCTGCCGTTCGACTTCGACCCGCAGCGCGCCACGGTGCAGGACGCCTGGGCCGCGGTGTCGCGCCTGCCCTTCACCACCTACGTGCAGCGCACCGAGTACGGGGCCCTGGGCGAGATCCTGCGCAAGCTGGCGGTCTTCTTGCCGGGGGGCCTGCTGCTGGCGCTGCTGGCGCGCGGGCAGGGCCCGGCGGCCTGGCCGCGGCTGCTGGCGCTGGGCGCGGCGGCCCTGGTGCTGGAAGCCGGGCAGGTGCTGCTGCCCTCGAAGGTGGCCGACCTGACCGATGCCGCGCTGGGCCTGCTCGGGGGCTTCGTGGGTTGGCGGCTGGGCCGGGGGCTGCTTCAGGCCCCCGCAGCCCCGGGCCCCGAGCCGGCCGAGGCGGCGCCCCGGGTACCCGGGGTCTGGGCCGGTGCAGCCCCCGCGGGCCCGGCTTCGCCCGCGGCCGGCCTGGGCCTGGCGCTTGCCGTCGTGGCTGCGCTGGCGCTGCTGCTGTGGCTGCTGGCCCGCTTGCCGGGCGTTCCCTACAACGTGGGCAAGCTGATGCCGGCCAGCGGGGCCGGCGCGGTGTCGGCGCTGGGCGTGGCGGCGGCGCTGGCGTGGATGCTGGCACTGCCGGCATGGCTGCTGCCGGCGCAGCGCCGGCGCTGGCGGCTGGCGTATCCGCTGCTGCTGCTGGGGCACGGGCTGCTGGCCTTCGTGGTGCTGCACCTGAGCTCGCCGCCGCAGATGATGCACAAGATGGTCGGCACGCCGGTGCTGGGCTGGGGCGAGGCCTCGGTGCTGGAAGACGCCGGCCGCTACGTGGCGCTGCACGCCGCCTTCATGCTGCCGCTGCTCGGCGCGATGGCCCTGGTGCGCCTGGTGACCGCACCGCACACGCTGGCCGACCTGCTGTGGTGGGCCGCCTGGGCGCTGCTGCTGTTCGTGCCCGTGCACGGCGTGGTGGTGACGGGCGCCGGCACCGACAACCTGGTGGAGTTGATGCGCGGCGGCGGCAGCGTGGGCGCCAGCCTGGCGCTGGCCGCCGGCTGGGGCGCGCTGGCCACCGCCGGCACGGCGCTGGCGGCGCTGCTGGCCGCGGGCGCGGCCCCGGCGGCCGGGCCCCGGCCCTGGCGGCGCGGGCCGCTGCTGGTGCTGGGAGTGTTGGCCGGGCGGGCCGCCCCGGCGCTGCTGGCGGCGGGGCTGGAGCCGTCGCAGTTCAAGTACGGGCAGCTGTTCTCGGCGGCCCAGTTCCTGCTCAGCGCCGGGCGCGACGCCTACGCGCAGGGGCCGGAACTGGTGCTGCGTGCCGCCGTGGCGCTGGCCGGCGCGGTGGCGCTGGTGGCGCTGCTGCAGTGGCCGGGGTGGCGAGCCCTGGCCCGCGCCGGGCACACCCGGCCGGCCCGCGCCCTGCAGGGCCTGGGGCTGCGGGGTGTCGCGCCGGGATCGGCTGGCTAGAATCGCGGGCTTTTTCCGCAACTGGCTTTCCGACGGTTGCGGCGGTGCCTTGCCGCGCCGTCGCAGCCGCCCCCGGCCCGAGGATCACCCGCCGTGTTCATCTCCAACGCTTACGCCCAAGCCGCCCCGGCTGCCGCCCCTGGCGGCACCGACACACTCTTCAGCCTGCTGCCGCTGGTGCTGATGTTCGTGGTGCTGTACTTCATCATGATCCGCCCGCAGATGAAGAAGCAGAAGGAGCACAAGGCCATGATCGAGGCCCTGGCCAAGGGCGACGAGGTCGTCATCGCCGGGGGCCTGATGGGCCGCATCGCCAAGCTCGGCGACAGCTACCTGCACGTCGAGGTGGCCAGCGGGGTGGAACTGCAGGTGCAGCGAGGGGCCGTCATCCAGGTGCTGCCCAAGGGCACCTTCTCCACCGCCAAGTGAACCCGGCCCGGTGCCCGGCTGGCGGGCACCTTCGCCGGGCCCGTCCCGGCGGCGCTGAGGGCCGGCCACGGCCAAGGACCCGTCCATGAACCGCTATCCCTGGTGGAAGTACGCGATCCTGCTGGTCGCGCTGCTGCTCGGCGCGCTGTACACCGCGCCCAATTTCTTCGGCGATGCGCCGGCGGTGCAGGTCTCGGCGGGCAAGAGCACCGTCAAGGTCGACGACACCACGCTCGAGCGCGTGCGCAGCACGCTGGCCGGCGCCAACATCCCGGTGTCCGTGCTGGCCATCGAGGGCAGTTCGGTGCGCGCGCGCTTCGCCGACACCGACACCCAGATCAAGGCCAAGGACGCCATCGCCCGGGCCCTCAACCCCGACCCGGCCGACGAGCGCTTCATCGTCGCGCTGAACCTGGTCTCGCGAACGCCGCAGTGGATGGCCAAGCTGCGTGCGTTGCCCATGTTCCTGGGCCTGGACCTGCGCGGCGGCGTGCACTTCCTGATGGAAGTCGACATGCGAGCGGCGCTGCGCCAGCAGATCGACGGCTACGCCAGCGACACCCGCAACGCGCTGCGTGAAAAGCGTATCCGCTTCGCGGGCATCACGCGCGAGACCGAGGGCCTGACCGTCGGCTTGCCTGATCCGACCACGGCCGACACCGCCCGCGACCTGCTCGCCGGCCGCATGGCCGCCGTGCAGTGGACGGTGCAGACCACGCCCGAGGGCACGCGCCTGGTGGGCCGGCTGCAGCCGCAGGCCGTGGCCGAGATCCAGAAGCAGGCGCTCGGCCAGAACATCGAGACGCTGCACAAGCGCGTCAACGAGCTCGGCGTGGCCGAGCCCGTGATCCAGCAGCAGGGCCTGAACCGCGTGGTGGTGCAACTGCCCGGCGTGCAGGACACGGCGCGCGCCAAGACCATCATCGGCCGCACCGCCACGCTGCAGATCCGCCTGGTGGAGACCGACCTCTCGGCCGCCGCCGAGACCGTGCCGGCACGGCTGGGCCCGGGCGAGACCATGCCGCGCATGGTGGGCCTGAAGCGCGACGTGGTTGCCACAGGTGACCAGTTGAAGAACGCCTCCGCCACGTACGACGAACACCAACGCCCCGCTGTCAGTGTGAGGCTGGACGAGCTGGGCGGCCGCGCGATGCGGCAGGCCACGCGCGAGAACCTCGGCAAGCCGATGGCCATCGTGCTGTACGAAAAGGGCAAGGGCGAGGCCATCTCGGTGGCCACGATCCAGGGCGAGTTCGGTACGGACTTCCGGATCACCGGCAACTTCACGACCCAGGAAACCGCCGACATGGCGCTGCTCACGCGCGCCGGTGCGCTGGCCGCGCCGATGGAGATCATCGAGGAGCGCACCATCGGCCCCAGCCTGGGCGCCGAGAACATCAAGATGGGCTTCGACAGCGTGCTGTGGGGCTTCATCGCGATCGCGGTGTTCATGTGCGCCTACTACCTGCTGTTCGGCGTGTTCAGCAGCGTGGCGCTGGCCTTCAACCTGCTGTGCCTGATCGCGCTGCTGAGCCTGCTGCAGGCCACGCTCACGCTGCCGGGCATTGCGGCCATCGCGCTCACTTTAGGCATGGCCATCGACGCCAACGTGCTGATCAACGAGCGCGTGCGCGAGGAGCTGCGCGCGGGGCTGTCGCCGCAGCAGGCCATCCACAAGGGCTACGAGGCCGCCTGGGGCACCATCCTGGACTCCAACGTGACCACGCTGATCGCCGGCATCGCGCTGCTGGCCTTCGGCTCGGGCCCGGTGCGCGGCTTCGCGGTGGTGCACTGCCTGGGCATCCTGACGAGCATGTTCTCGGCCGTGATGTTCTCGCGCGGGCTGGTCAACCTCTGGTACGGCCGCCAGAAGCGGCTGAAGTCGGTGTCGATCGGCCAGGTCTGGAAGGGCGACGAGGCGCGCCCCCAGCTCGACGAGAACAAGCTCTGACGCGCGGGAGGCACGAGCCATGGAATTCTTCCGCATCAAGCACGACATCCCGTTCATGCGCCACGTGCTGGTGCTCAACGCGGTGTCGTTCGTCACCTTCCTGGCGGCGGTGTTCTTCATCGCCACCAAGGGCCTGAACCCGTCGATCGAGTTCACCGGCGGCACGCTGGTGGAGGTGGAGTACGCCGGCACCGCCGACATCAACCGCACGCGGGGGCTGGTCGAGCAACTCGGCTTCGGCGAGGTGCAGGTGCAGAAGTTCGGCACCAGCCGCGACGTGCTGATCCGCCTGCCCGTGCGCGGCGACATGAAGCAGGACCAGGTCTCGACGCTGGTCTTCGACACGCTGTGCAAGGCCGAGCAGGGCAGCACCGGCACCAAGCAGTACACCACGCCGCAGGGCGAGCAGGTCAGCCGGCCGGCGTGCACCCGGGCCGACGGCGCCGAGCCTCTGAAGCTGACGCGCACCGAGTTCGTGGGCCCCAGCGTGGGCGAGGAGCTCTACACCAACGGGGCGCTGGCGCTCGGGGTCACCATCCTGGGGATCATGGCCTACCTGGCCGTCCGATTCGAGTGGAAGTTCGCGGTGGCCGGCATCGTGGCCAACCTGCACGACGTTGTCATCATCCTGGGCTTCTTCGCGTTCTTCCAGTGGGAATTCTCACTGGCGGTGCTGGCGGCCATCCTGGCGGTGCTGGGCTACTCGGTCAACGAGAGCGTCGTCATCTTCGACCGCATCCGCGAGAGCTTCCGCAAGTACCGCAAGCTCGACACCAAGGAAACCATCGACCGCGCCATCACCAGCACCATCAGCCGCACCGTCATGACGCACGGCAGCACGCAGATCATGGTGCTGAGCATGCTGATGTTCGGCGGGCCCACGCTGCACCACTTCTCGGTGGCGCTGACCATCGGCATCCTGTTCGGCATCTACTCGTCGATCTTCGTCGCCGCCGGCATCGTGCTGTGGCTGGGCGCCCGGCGCGAGGACCTGATCAAGTCGGGCCCCAAGGAGAGCGACCCGAACGACCCCAACGCCGGGGCCGTGGTGTAGAGTGAATCGCCGGCTCGTGCGCCAGCGAACACGACCATTCCTCCTCCTCCACCCATGGCCCCAGCCGCCCCGCCCGACTCGCTGGCCGGACAGGCGCGGCGGCTCTACACCGAAGAACTGGTCAAGGGCCTCAGGCACGTGGTGCAGGCCACGCTCGACCGGGCACGCTCGCTCCTGGACAAGCCTTCCGAGCACGGCGCCATGCTGCGGCGGCGCGAGTTGCTGCAGGCGCTCACCCAGGGCGCGCAAGGCTGGCACCGCGGCGTGGTGGCCGGACTGCGCCGGGTGCTCACCCAGGGCGGCAACGCCACGCGGGCGGCCGACCTGCCGCCCGCGGGCGGCCGCGAGACGCTGACGCTGGTGTCCGACGACACCATCGAGGTCGAGATCGTCACCTCGCGCCTGGCGCTGGCCGTGATGGACCGCGCGAGCTGGGAATTCGCCGACCTCAGATCCCGCGTCGCCCACCTCGAGGGCCGCACCGAGCTGGAGCCGCACGACATGCTGCGCGCCCACGTGCTGGCGCGCATCGTGTTCGACGCCTGGCGCGGCGCCGGCCTCACCCTGGAGGGCTGGCGCGAGGTGCAGGGCACGCTGCACGACGAGATCGCGGCCCTTGTCGAGGAGTCCTACCACGAGACCAACCGCTGGCTCATCGAGAAGGACGTACTGCCCGAGGTGGACCTGCGCCCCTTCATCCGCCGCTCGCGGACGCATCCGGGCGCGCAGCTGGGCGGGGGCTGGGCCAGCGGCTTCGCCGGCGACGGCAACTCCGCCTCGATGGCGCTGGGCGCGCCGTCCGACTACCCGAACTCGGTCGGTTTCGCCGCCAGCGGCCGCGGGCCCGGCCACTGGATCGGCGGCCCCAGCCGCCACATCGGCGAGGAGACCCGCCTCATGACGCGCGGGGCGCCGCTGGCGCGCAGCCGCGAGCACGCCGAGGCCGTGCTGGGCCGGTTGAACCGGCTGATCGCACGCCACGTGCCCAGCTTCGCAAGCAGCACGCGCGGCCCCGGGCCGGAGCGATCGCCGCAGCCGGAGGCCCCTGCACCGCCTTCGGGCCTGTCGACAGGGCTGTCGCCGGCGCTCGCCAAGGCCATCGACTCGGCCGAGCGCGCCATCCGCCAGCGGGTCTCGCCCAGCACCCAGCGTGGCGAGCCCCTGGTCACCGCGCCGGTTCTGCTGGACGAGCTCCACCAGCGCAAGCAGGCCCTGAAGAAGGCGGCCGCCACGCCCGAGGAGCGCGCCACCATCGAGATCGTGGCCTTGCTGTTCCAGAGCATCCTCACCGAGGACCGCATCCCGCCTGCCATCCGCGTGTGGTTCGCGCGGCTGCAGATGCCGGTGCTGCGCGTGGCCGTCACCGAGCCGGACTTCTTCGCCACCATCGACCACCCGGCGCGGCGCCTGATCGACCGCATGGGCGCCTGCGTCATGGGTTTCGACAGCGCAGGCGGCGTGAACGACTCGCTGGAGCGCGAGATCAAGCGCATCGTCCAGGTCGTCGAGGCCTACCCCGACACCGGCCGCCGCGTCTTCCAGACCGTGCTGGTGGAGTTCGAGAAGTTCCTCGAGCACTACTTCAGCAACGAGAACGAGGTCACCAAGCGCGGCGTCTCGCTGGCCCAGCAGGTGGAACAGCGCGAGACGCTCGCCATCCAGTACACCATCGAGCTGCGCCGCATGCTCAACGAGGTGCCGGTGCAGGAGGGCGTGCGCCAGTTCCTGTTCCACGTCTGGGCCGACGTGCTGGCCACCGCCGGCATGCGCCACGGCGCGCAGGGCGAGCAGACCAAGGCCATGAAGCGCGCCGCGGCCGACCTCATCTGGAGCGCCAGCGCAAAGGTCACGCGCGAGGAGCGCGCCGATGTCATCCGCCGGCTGCCGCTGCTGCTGAAGGCGCTGCGCGAGGGCATGGCCGCCGCCGGCATGGACGTCGCCAAGCAGGACGAGCACATCCAGCAGCTCAACAACTCGCTGGCGGCGGCCTTCACGGCCAAGGCGGCGGTGATCCCCGACGAGCGCCTGCGCGAGCTGATGGAGCGGCTCGAGACGCTGGAGGAACTGCTGCCCGATGCCGCCGACGTGGAGATCGACGAGAGCATGGTGCTCGACCTCTCGGGCCACCAGAGCAGCGAGCTCGAGGTGGTGCTCGACGGCGGCAGCATGCCCACGCCGGCCATGGTGGCCTGGGCGCGCGAGCTGCAGGTGGGCACCTGGTACATGCTCGACCGCAGCGGCCAGTCCGAACCCGTGCAGCTCAGCTGGCACGGGCTGCGCAAGCAGCTCAGCCTGTTCGTCACGCCCAAGGGGCGCTGCTTCCTGTTCCAGCAGCACCGGCTGGCCAGCTACCTGCAGGCCGGGCTCATCGTGCCGGCGCAGGACGAGGCTCTGACCGTGCGCGCCACGCGCAGCGCGCTGGCCAAGCTCGACGTCGATGCGTCGCGGCTGATGTCCTGAGCGCAGCGCGGACCGGCGCGCTCAGTGGATGGTGCGCTCGTCGGAGTCGACGAACAGTTCGTCGAGCACCAGCGCGTCGGGCTCCTCGCCCAGGCTCCAGAACACCATCAGCACGATGATCTTCAGGTCGTCGAGCTCGATGCGGCCGCTGCCCACGGCCAGCGCGCGGTCGATGACCATCTCGCGCATGGCGGGTGCCATGACGCCGGCGCTCTCGAGGAAGCTGATGAAGCCGATGGAGTCGTCGCCCAGGACGTCGCGCTCGTGGGCGGTGTAGATGCGCAGGCTGCCCGGCTGCGGCTGCAGGCGCGCCAGGGCCTCGGTCCCGCCCTCGGCCGTGTGGGCCAGGCCGTCGAGCCACTTCAGCGCGTCGTTGATCTCCTCGGCCTCGAAGCCGACGGCGCTGAGCTTGCGCGAGAGCTGCCGCGGCTCCGGGCAGGCATCGGGGCGCCAGTAGTTCTCGTAGAGGTAGACCAGCACGTCGAACATGCGACCCACTATAGCGCGGTTCAGCCGCTGGCCAGGCGCTGGTAAAGCCCGCCGGGCAGGCGGGCCACTCGGCCCTCGAGTTCCAGCTCCAGCAGCCGCGCCGACAGGGCCGCGGCGCTGTCGCCGGTGCGGGCCAGCAGGGCGTCGAGCGTCACCGGGTCGTGGCCCAGCGCCGCCAGCAGCGGGTCTTCGCCGGGGGTGGCGGCTTCGTCGTCGCCGGCTCCGGCCAGGGGCAGCGCGCGCTGGCCGCGCAGTTCCTCGACGATGTCCTCGGCCGTCTCCACCAGCTTGGCACCCTGGCGGATGAGGGCGTGGCAGCCGCGGGCCTGCGGCGAGTGGATGGAGCCGGGGATGGCGAAGACCTCGCGCCCGGCCTCGCTGGCCAGCCACGCGGTAATCAGCGAGCCCGAGGCCAGCGCGGCCTCGACGACCAGCGTGCCCTGGGCGAGGCCGGCGATGATGCGGTTGCGTTCGGGAAAGTGCTCGCGCAGCGGCGGCGCGCCCGGGGCGTATTCGCTGAGCAGCGCGCCGCCAGCCCCGATGCGGTGGGCCAGCGCCCGGTGGCGCGCGGGGAACACGCGGTCCAGCCCGGTGCCCACCACGGCCACGGTGCCGGCGCCCGCGGCGGCATCCAGCGCGCCCTCGTGCGCCGCGGCGTCGATGCCCAGCGCCAGGCCCGAGACGATGCACCAGCCCTGAGCCGCCAGTTCGCGCGCGAAGGCCCGGGCGTTGGCCAGGCCCTGCGGCGTGGCGCTGCGGCTGCCCACGATGGCCAGGGCCGGACGCCGCAGCACGGCCGGATCGCCCTGCAGGTACAGCAGCAGCGGCGGGTCGGCGGTCTGCAGCAGCGCGGGCGGGTAAAGGGGGTCGCCAGGGGCGATGGCGTGGCGGTCGGCGCCGCCGGCCAGCCAGGCGCGCGCGGCGTCCAGCCGGGCCGCGGTCTCGGCTGCGTCGGCGGTGCTGCGCAGCGCCTGCGCCACCGCCTCGCCGGCGAGCTGGCGCAGCGTGGCCAGGGGGGCGGCCAGCACGGCTTCGGGCGTGCCGCAGGCCGCGACCAGGCGGCGCGCCGTGCCCCGGCCCACGCCGGGCGTGGCCAGCAGCCTGAACCAGGCGTCGAACTCGGCGGCGTCCATGCCGGCGGGTCCTGCGCTGCCCCGCGTGCCGGCGGTCAGGGCTGGGTGAAGCGGTCGCCGGTCCGGATGGGTTCCTTGACGTTCAGCACCAGCGCGTAGGACACGCGATCGAACACGCGGAACACGAACAGCAGGCCGTGGCGTTCGTCGGGCAGGCGCAGCGGGGCCTTGTCGGCCGAGGTGCGGTCCACCGTGCTGCGGCCGGCGTGCCACAGCGCCAGGACATGGCCCCGCTCGATGCCGTCGCGCTGGCCGCGGCTGATGGTGATGACCTGGTTCTGGCCTGCACGCACGCCGTCGCCGTAGATGGAGACGACCCGGCCCTCCACCGGCCCGGCCGGCGGGCGTGGCACGTAGGCCACCAGTTCCTGCTGCGGCACTGGGCTCAAGCGGTCACCGACGCCGGCCTCGATGCGCGTGCTGGTGACGCGGAAGGTGGCGGGCACCAGGGCCGGTCGGCCGTCGGCGGCGGTGGCGGTGCCGCCGGGGCGGGTGAGCTCGGCGGTGCCGACGTATCGGCCCTCGCAGCCCAGCACCTCGCGCGTGGCGGGGTCGACCAGCGGCACGAGCTCGCGGAAGAGGCGGAAGTCGCGCGCGCCTCGGAGGTCGCCGCGCACGTAGGCGGTCTCGCCGCGTGACACCAGCACGCGGCCCTCCTGGGTGGCCACGATGCGCGGGGCGGCCTCGAGCTCGTTGCCGTTGAAGACCACGGCCTCGTTGAGGAACGGCCCGATCAGGTTCAGCGGGATGGCCGCGATGGCGCCGTTGTCGAGCAGTTCGGAACGCACCCGCGGCGAGAGCTTCACGGTGTTCGTGGGTTCGTTGCCGCTGCCGCTGCCGCTGCCGCTGCTGCCGGCTGCGCCACCGGGGGCACCCGCCACGCGCAGCCGCGCCACGCCGTCGGCCTTCTCGAGCACCAGCACCTGGCCAGGGTAGATGAGGTGCGGGTTGCGGATCTGCTCGAGGTTCATGCCCCACAGCTCGGGCCAGCGCCAGGGCGAGGTGAGGAACAGCGTGGAGATGCCCCAGAGCGTGTCGCCGGGGCGCACGGTGTGCGAGTCGGGGGCGTTGGGCGCCAGGGCCGACAGCGGCACGCCGGCCGAGGCCACGCGCTGCGCGGTGTCGCGCCACTCGGGCAGCACGGGCAGTCGGTCCGTCTGGGCCCAGACGGCACCGGAGGCCACGGCCAGGCCGGCGGCACCCGTGGCTTGCAACAGGAGGCGGCGGCGGGGCAGGGAGTTGGGTGGGGTCACGCTGCGGGTCTCCGGACGGCGTTCGGGGCGGTGCCAGAATGAGCGCCCTCGTGCAGCCTCACCGGCAGCCGGCCGGCCGGCGCCGAGAGCGCGGCGACAATCTTCATTCTGTTTGGAAGATTCTGCCTCTAAACCCTTGATGCCGTAAACAAAGTGAGCGTCGACTCTGGCGCAGTTCGGACCGTTTCGAAGGCCCCGCGTTGCCTTCGATCGACAGCTGTTGCGACCTGTTGCGCCGCCCCCATCTGCTGAAGCCGACGGCACCCACGACGCCCGCCACGCCTGTTCCGCCATGGCCCGACTCACGATCCTGCGCTACCCCGACCCCCGGCTGCACACGGTGGCCCGCCCGGTGGCGGCCGTCGACGAACGCATCCGCAGCCTCGCGGCCGACCTGTTGGAGACGATGTACGCCGAGAGTGGCGTCGGCCTGGCCGCCACGCAGGTGGACGTGCACGAGCGCGTCATCGTGATGGACACCTCCGATTCGCGCGACCGGCCGCTGGTGCTGGTCAACCCCGAGATCGTCTGGGCCAGCGACGAGCTCGCCGTGGCCGAAGAGGGCTGCCTGTCGGTGCCGCAGGTCTACGACAAGGTCGAGCGCCATGCCCGAGTGAAGGTGCGCGCTCTGGACCGCGACGGCCAGCCTTTCGAGCTGGACGCCGAGGGCCTGAGCGCCGTGTGCGTGCAGCACGAGATGGACCACCTGCGCGGCAAGGTGTTCGTGGAATACCTGAGCCTGCTCAAGCGCGACCGCATCCGCACCAAGATGCTCAAGCGCACGCGCGACGAGCAGCGGGCGCGCGCCTGAGCGCCGCCGCGGCATGCGCATCGCCTACGCCGGCACGCCCGAGTTCGCCCGCGTGGCGCTCGAGGCGCTGCATGCGGCCGGCCACGAGGTGGTGCGCGTGCTCACACAACCCGACCGCCCCGCCGGCCGCGGCCTGAAGCTGCAGCCCTCGCCGGTGAAGCAGTTCGCGCAGGCCCAGGGCCTGCCGCTGGCGCAGCCGCGCAGCCTGCGCCTGGACGGGCGCTTCCCCGACGAGGCCGCCGCCGCCCGCGAACTGCTGCAGGCCGACGCGCCCGAGCTGATGGTGGTGGCGGCCTACGGCCTGATCCTGCCGCGCTGGGTGCTGGAGCTGCCGCGCCACGGCTGCCTGAACATCCACGGCTCGCTGCTGCCGCGCTGGCGCGGGGCTGCCCCCATCCAGCGCGCCATCGAGGCCGGCGACGCCGAGACCGGCATCACGATCATGCAGATGGACGAAGGCCTGGACACCGGCGCCATGCGCCTGTGGGAGGCCACGCCCATCGGCCCTGACGACACCGGCGCCACCCTCCACGACCGCCTGGCCGCGCTGGGCGCGCGCCTGGTGGTGCAGGCGCTGGCGCAGCTGCAGGCGGGCACGCTGCCGCTGGTGCCGCAGCCCGCCGGGGGCGCCTGCTACGCGCGCAAGATCGACAAGGCCGAGGCCCTGCTCGACTGGGCGCAGCCGGCGGCCGTGCTGGAGCGCCGCATCCGCGCCTTCGACCCCGCGCCGGGCTGCAGCGCCACGCTGGCCGGCGTGCCGCGGAAGCTGTGGCGAGCCGCGGTGCAGCCCGGCGCAGCCGGCGCCGCCCCGGGGCAGCGGCTGGCCGCCGGCCGCGGGCGGCTGCTCGTGGCCTGCGGCGAGGGCGCGCTGGAACTGCTGGAGCTGCAGCCACTCGGCGGCCGCCGCATGGCCGCCGCCGAGTGGCTGCGCGGCCAGGGAGCCGACTGATCCCGTCGCAGGAACGGCTCAAGCTGCCCCGCCGCCGGCCGATAACGCCGGCATGAAGCACTCCCTGCGCCCCTTCCTGCGCGCTTCGATCCTGGCCGCTCCGCTGCTGCTGGGCGGCTGCGGCTGGCTGGGCATCGAGTCGCCCGAGCAGATCGCGGCCAAGCGCGAGGCCGACGGCCGCGCCATCGGCGCCGGCTGCCGCCACGCGGCGCGCTCGGTGGAGGCCTGCTACGAGCTGAACAAGCGCGCCGACCGGTCGGCCATCTTCGCCGGCTGGAAGGAGATGCACGAGTACATGGCCGAGAACAAGATCGAGGCCGTGCCGCCGGCCCACGAGGCCGACGCGAACCACGAGCCCGCCGCGCCGGCCAGCAAGTCCGCCACCGTGAGCGACGGCGAGAAGGTCGCCGCCAAGCCCGGAGGCTGATCCCCTTCAGGCCGTCGGCCGCCGCTGCGGCCGGTCGCGCCGGCGCGCAGTCCGTCGCCCCCGGGGGGCTGGCGGTGCCCGGTGGAGGCACCATGCCTCGCCATCGCACGACCGGAGCCCCGTCATGAACCCTGACCACACCCGCCGCGGCCTGCTGCGCGCCGGCCTGCCCCTGCTGTTGCCCGCCGCGGCCCTGCTGCCGTCGGCAGCCTGGGCCCAGCGGATCAGCGGCAGCGGCCGTGCCGCCAGCGAGATGCGCAGCCTGCCAGCCTTCCAGGGCGTGACGCTGTCTGGCGCGATGGACCTCGTGGCGCGACAGGGGCCCTCGCAGGCCGTGGAGGTGCAGGCCGACGACAACCTGCTGCCCTTGATCGAGACCGAGGTCAGCGGCAGCGGTGCCGATGCCCGGCTGCAGGTGCGCTGGAAGCGCGGTGTTTCGATATACGCCGCCGGCAAGGTCCGGGTGATCGTCACCGTGCCGGTGCTCACCGCGCTGACCGCCTCGGGCTCGGGCAACCTGCTGGTCGAGCCCTTCGAGACGCCCAGCCTGGCGATCCGCGTGTCGGGCTCCAGCGACGTGCGGCTGCGCCAACTGAACGCGGGCGATCTGCAGTTGTCGATCTCGGGCAGCGGCGATGTCGCCGGTGCCGGGCGCGCCACGACGCTGAAGATCGCCATCGCCGGCAGCGGCGACGTGCAGTTGCGCGACCTGAAGGCCGACGACGTGACGATCGACATCGCCGGCAGCGGCGACGCCAGCGTGCACGCCGACAAGTCGCTGCGGGCACGCATCGCCGGCAGCGGCGACGTGATCTACACCGGCAACGCTGCCAGGGTGGATGCCCAGGTGAGCGGCAGCGGCAGCGTGAAGAAGCGCTGAGCGCCGGCCCGGCGACCGTGCCCGTGGCGCCCCCGCGGGCGCCGGCTGCATCCCTGCAGCGGGATCGACGGGGCGCCTCACGGAGAATCCGGGGGTGTCCGACACCTCTCCGTCATCGCCCGGCCCGGGCTCGGGCACCCACGGGCAAGCCGTCTGGCGCCACCCTGAGTTCTCTCGCGGGGCGCGCGACATGCTCACCACCTCGATCGGCATCGGCGCCTGGGGGCTGATCACCGGCGTGGCCATGGGCAACAGCGGGCTGCCCATGCCGCTGATGCTGATGATGTCGCTGCT
>JBKDQY010000210.1:0-4965 GCA_046341655.1 Betaproteobacteria bacterium
CGTGACCTTCACGTCCACCACCGGGTAGCCGGCCAGCACGCCGTTGGGCAGGGTGTCTTCCACGCCCTTGTTCACCGCCGGGATGTACTCGCGCGGCACCACGCCGCCCTTGATGGCGTCGACGAACTCGAAGCCCTTGCCCGGCTCCTGCGGCTCGACCGTGAAGACGACGTGGCCGTACTGGCCCTTGCCGCCGGACTGGCGCACGAACTTGCCCTCGACGTCGGTGACCTTCTTGCGGATGGTCTCGCGGTAGGCCACCTGCGGCTTGCCCACGTTGGCCTCGACGCCGAACTCGCGCTTCATGCGGTCGACGATGATCTCCAGGTGCAACTCGCCCATGCCGGAGATGATGGTCTGGCCGCTTTCCTCGTCGGTGCGCAGGCGGAACGACGGGTCTTCCTGGGCCAGGCGGCCCAGGGCGATGCCCATCTTCTCCTGGTCGGCCTTGGTCTTGGGCTCGACGGCCTGGCTGATCACAGGCTCGGGGAACACCATCTTCTCCAGCGTGATCACGCTGTCGGGATCGCACAGGGTCTCGCCGGTGGTGACGTCCTTCAGGCCCACGCAGGCGGCGATGTCGCCGGCCAGGATCTCCTTGATCTCCTCGCGCTGGTTGGCGTGCATCTGCAGGATCCGGCCGATGCGCTCCTTCTTGCCGCGGATGGGGTTGAAGACGGAGTCGCCGCTCTTGAGCACGCCCGAATAGACGCGCACGAAGGTCAGCTGGCCCACGTAAGGGTCGGTCATCAGCTTGAACGCCAGCGCGGCGAACTTCTCGCTGTCGTCGGCCTTGCGGCTGGCGGGCTTCTCGTCCTCGTCGGTGCCGTTCACGGGCGGGATGTCCACCGGCGAGGGCAGGAACTCGATGACGGCGTCGAGCATGCGCTGCACGCCCTTGTTCTTGAAGGCCGTGCCGCACAGCATGGGCTGGATCTCGGTGGCGATGGTGCGCGTGCGCAGGCCGGCCTTGATCTCCTCCTCGGTGAGCTCGCCCGTCTCGAGGTACTTGTTCATCAGCTCTTCGCTGGCCTCGGCGGCGGCCTCGATCATCTGCTCGCGCCACTTCTGCGCGTCGGCCTCGAGCTCCGACGGGATCGGGTGGTACTCGAACTTCATGCCCTGAGACGCCTCGTCCCAGATGATGGCCTTCATCTTGAAGAGGTCGACCACGCCCTTGAAGTTCTCTTCAGAACCGATGGGAATGACCACCGGCACGGGATTGGCCTTCAGGCGCGCCTTCATCTGGTCGTAGACCTTGAAGAAGTTGGCGCCGGTTCGGTCCATCTTGTTCACGAAGGCCAGGCGCGGCACCTTGTACTTGTTGGCCTGGCGCCAGACGGTCTCGGACTGCGGCTGCACGCCGCCCACGGCGCAGTACACCATGCAGGCGCCGTCGAGCACGCGCATCGAGCGCTCGACCTCGATGGTGAAGTCCACGTGCCCGGGGGTGTCGATGATGTTGAAGCGGTGCTCGGGGAAGGACAGGTCCATGCCCTTCCAGAAGCAGGTGGTGGCGGCCGAGGTGATGGTGATGCCGCGCTCCTGCTCCTGCTCCATCCAGTCCATGGTGGCCGCGCCGTCGTGCACCTCGCCGATCTTGTGGTTCACGCCCGTGTAGTACAGGATCCGCTCGGTGGTGGTGGTCTTGCCGGCGTCGATGTGGGCGCTGATGCCGATGTTGCGGTAGCGCTCGATGGGGGTCTTGCGGGCCATGAACTTTCTCCAAATGCAGGGGCCGCCGACGGGCTAGTACTAACCCGATGGGCGGCCGGGACGCAGGATGCGCGCGGTTTAGAAGCGGAAGTGCGAGAAGGCCTTGTTGGCCTCGGCCATGCGGTGCACCTCGTCGCGCTTCTTGCACGCGCCGCCGCGGCCTTCGCTGGCCTCGAGCAGCTCGTTGGCCAGGCGCGCGGCCATGGACTTCTCGCCGCGCTTGCGCGCGCTTTCCTTCAGCCAGCGCATCGCCAGGGCCTGGCGGCGAACCGGGCGCACTTCCACGGGCACCTGGTAGTTCGCGCCACCGACGCGGCGGCTCTTGACCTCGACCATCGGCTTGATGTTGTTCAGCGCGACCATGAAGACCTCGAGCGGGTCCTTGCCGGCCTTCTGCTCGACCTGGTCGAGGGCGCCGTAGATGATGCGCTCGGCGACGGCCTTCTTGCCCGATTCCATGATGACGTTCATGAACTTGGAGAGGTCGACGGAGCCGAACTTCGGGTCGGGGAGGATCTCGCGCTTGGGAACTTCGCGACGACGTGGCATGGGACGCTTCCTTTTCGGGGGTTCAGTCGGCCACCACGGCGTGGCGGCCACGGAGCGGCATCAGGCCGCTCCACTTACTCGGCGGGCTCGCGCCCGCCGCGGGACGAAGGCCGTCAGGCCTTCTTCGGACGCTTCGCGCCGTACTTCGAGCGCGCCTGCTTGCGATCCTTGACGCCCTGCAGGTCGAGCGAGCCGCGCACGATGTGGTAGCGCACGCCGGGCAGGTCCTTCACGCGGCCGCCGCGCACGAGCACCACGCTGTGCTCCTGCAGGTTGTGGCCTTCGCCGCCGATGTACGAGATGACCTCGAAACCGTTGGTCAGGCGCACCTTGGCCACCTTGCGCAGCGCCGAGTTCGGCTTCTTGGGGGTGGTGGTGTACACGCGGGTGCAGACGCCGCGCCGCTGCGGGCTGTTCTGCATGGCCGGCGACTTGGACTTCGTGGTCTCGGCCTGGCGGCCGTGGCGCACGAGTTGGTTGATGGTCGGCATGAACGCTCTTTCTCTTTTCGAGACAGGTACTCGGTGGAAGTCGCCGGCTCTTCGATTGGAGTGGCGAACGAGGATGCGCCCAGGCCACGGCCAAAGCGCGAAAAGCCCGCGAGTATAGTGCCCCCGCTCATGTCCGACAAGCCGCTGGCCGTCATCGACACCCAGGTGCTGCTGGACTGGCTGGTGTTTGCCGACGCGCGCGTGGCGCGCTGGGTCGGCGCCGTCGAGCGGGGAGAGCTTTCCTGGATCGCCTGTCCGGCCATGCGCCGCGAGTTCGCGCACGTGGTGGCGCACCCTCGCCTGGCCCGCTGGCAACCCAGAAGCGAGCATGCGCTGTGTGTGTTCGACCGCTACGCGGTGCTGCTCGGTGAACCCGTTGCTGCGGCGCCTCCGCTGCGCTGTCGGGACGCCGACGACCAGGTGTTCATCGACCTGGCCCTGCAGCACCGCGCGCGCTGGCTGCTCACGCGCGACAAGGCCCTGCTGGCGCTGGCCCGCAGGTCGCGCGCGCTGGGCACCGAGATCGTCGAGCCCCGGGCATGAAAAAGGGCGGCCGAAGCCGCCCCGCACGGACCCTGGACTTCCCGTTCAGTCGCCCGATCGCCCGGCCGCGGCCGCGGCCGCGTCAACGCCCGCCAGCTGCACGGCGGCCAGTTCCTCGGCCTCCTGCATGGCGATGGCGCGGCGCTCCGACTCGTCCATCTCTTCCTTGACCTTGCGCGCCTGGTGGAAGGCCATGCCGGTACCCGCGGGGATCAGGCGGCCGACGATGACGTTCTCCTTCAGGCCACGCAGCTCGTCGCGCTTGCCCATGATGGCCGCCTCGGTGAGCACGCGGGTGGTCTCCTGGAAGGAGGCCGCCGAGATGAAGCTGTCTGTCGACAGCGACGCCTTGGTGATGCCCAGCAGCACGTCGGCGTGCGTCGCAGGCAGCTTGCCCTCGGCGCGCATGCGGTCGTTGGTGTCCAGCAGCTCCGAGCGTTCCACCTGCTCGCCGGCGATGTAGCCGGTGTCGCCGGGGTTGACGATCTGCACGCGGCGCAGCATCTGGCGGACGATCACCTCGATGTGCTTGTCGTTGATCTTCACGCCCTGCAGCCGGTAGACGTCCTGCACCTCGTCGACGATGTAGCGCGCCAGTTCCTCGATGCCCAGCAGGCGCAGGATGTCCTGCGGGTCGGCCGCGCCGTCGACGATGAGCTCGCCGCGGTTCACCACCTGGCCCTCGTGCACCAGGATGTTCTTCTCCTTGGGCACCAGCACCTCGTGGACGCGGCCCTCGGGGTCGGTGATCTGCAGCCGGTTCTTGCCCTTGGTCTCCTTGCCGAAGCTCACCGTGCCAGTGATCTCGGCCAGGATGCCCACGTCCTTGGGCGAGCGGGCCTCGAACAGCTCGGCCACCCGCGGCAGGCCGCCGGTGATGTCGCGCGTCTTCTGGCCTTCCATCGGGATGCGGGCCAGCACCTCGCCGGGGGTCAGGTCCTGCCCGTCGCGCACCTGGATCAGCGCGCCCACCGGGAAGCCGATGGTCACCGAGTGGTCGGTGCCCGGGATCTTGACCTCGTTGCCGGCGGCGTCGAGCAGCTTGACCTGCGGGCGCACGACCTTGGCCGCGCCGCGGCGCTTGGGATCGATCACCACCAGAGTCGACAGGCCCGTGACCTCGTCGACCTGCTTGGCGACGGTGACGCCCTCCTCCACGTTCTCGAACTTCGCCCGGCCGGCGAACTCGGTGATGATGGGACGGGTCAGCGGGTCCCAGTTGGCCAGCACGGTGCCGGCCTTGACGTGCTGGTCGGCCTTCACCGCCAGCGTCGCGCCGTAGGGCAGCTTGTGGCGCTCGCGTTCGCGGTGGTGGTTGTCGAAGATGACGACCTCGCCCGAGCGGCTGATGACGACCAGCTCGCCGCGGCCGTTGGTCACGTAGCGCATCGTGGCGTTGAAGCCGACGACGCCCTCGCTCTTGGCCTCCACCGCGTTGGCCACCGACGCGCGCTGCGCGGCACCGCCGATGTGGAAGGTGCGCATCGTCAGCTGCGTGCCCGGCTCGCCGATGGACTGCGCGGCGATCACGCCGATGGCCTCGCCGGTGTTCACCAGGCCGCCGCGGCCGAGGTCGCGGCCGTAGCACTTGGCGCAGATGCCGAAGCGCGTGTCGCAGGTCAGCGCGGTGCGCACCTTGACCTCGTCGACGCCGGCGGCCTCGAGC
>JBKDQY010000211.1:0-3944 GCA_046341655.1 Betaproteobacteria bacterium
GCTTCAGCCCGGCCAGCAGTGCTGCCGCGCCGGCGATGCCCACCAGCGCTCCCATGCCGAGGGCCAGCGCCTGGCCGGCCTGGTTGAGGCGGCCCCACTCCCAGCCACAGGCAGCGATGAGCACCAGCGTGAGCAGGGCGAAGGGCCAGGCGCCGTCGGCAGACAGCGCGCCCAGGAGCACGATCACCAGCACGAGCGCGGTGGCGATGCGTTGGCGCAGCATGCCGGCAGCAGTGGGTACGGGCGCGGCGACGGCCGGCAACGCAGCGCTCACGCGCCGGGCATCGCCACCGCCGGCGGCTGTATGCCACCGAAGCGGCGGTCGCGCTGCGCGTAGGCCGCGAGCGCTGCGTCGATCTCGGTCTCGCCGAAATCGGGCCAGAGGCAGTCGGTGAAGAAGAGCTCGGAGTACGCTGCCTGCCAGAGCAGGAAGTTGCTCATGCGCATCTCGCCGCCGGTGCGGATGAACAGGTCGGGATCGGGCGCGAAGCTCAGCGCCATGTGCCGCGACAGCCAGGCCTCGTCGAGCTGCTCCGGGGGCAGGCCCTGTGAGATGGCCAGGCGGCAGGCCTGGACGACGTCCCAGCGGCCGCCGTAGTTGAAGGCCACGGCCAGCGTGATGCGCGTGTTGTGCTCGGTGAGCGTCTCGGCCTGTTCCCAGGCCTGGCGCAGCTTGTCGGAGACGGCCGAGCGGTCACCGACGATGCGGATGCGCACGCCGTCGCGGTGCATCTTGGTGAGGTACTTCGAAACGGCCACCAGCACCAGGCTCATCAGGCCCGACACCTCTTCGGTGGGGCGCTTCCAGTTCTCGGAGCTGAAGGCGAACACCGTCAGGTACTGCACGCCGCGGTCGGCGAAGGTGTTGACCGCGCGCACCAGGGCATCGACGCCCTGCTTGTGGCCGAAGAAGCGGGGCATGTAGCGCCGGCGCGCCCAGCGGCCGTTGCCGTCCATCACCACGGCCACGTGGCGCGGCACCGCGGCGTCGGCGGCAGCCGGCTCGTGCGTCAAGGCGACGGAGAGATCGGTCATGGACTGAGCAGCGAAACGGGCGACGGCCTCAGACGGCCATCACCTCGGCTTCCTTGCCCTGGACCAGCTTGTCGATCTGCGCGATGGTGCCGTCGGTCATGCGCTGGACCTCGTCCTGCGCGCGGCGCTCGTCGTCCTCGGACACGGCCTTGTCCTTCAGCAGCTTCTTCAGGTGCTCGTTGGCCTCGCGGCGCACGCTGCGCACGGCGATCTTGGCCTCCTCGCCGGCGTGCCGCACCACTTTCGTGAGCTCCCTGCGGCGCTCCTCGGTCAGCGCCGGCATCGGCACGCGCAGCAGGTCGCCCTGGGCGCTGGGGTTGAGGCCGAGGTCGCTCTCGCGGATGGCCTTCTCGATCTTCGCCCCCATGCCCTTCTCCCAGGGCTGCACGCTGATCGTGCGCGCGTCGAGCAACGAGACGTTGGCCACCTGGCTGATGGGCACCATCGAGCCGTAGTAGTCGATGTGCACCTGGTCGAGCAGGCCCGGATGGGCACGGCCGGTGCGGATCTTGTGGAGTTCGTTCCTGAAGGCCTCGACGGACTTTCCCATCTTGGTCTCGGCGGTCTTCTTGATGTCGGCGGGGGTCATCGCGGGGAGTCCTCGTCAGACGTGCACCAGGGTGCCTTCCTCGTCGCCGCGGACCACGCGCTGCAGCGCGCCGGGCTTGACGATGGAGAACACCTTGATCGGGAGCTTCTGGTCGCGGCACAGCGCGAAGGCCGTCGCGTCCATGACCTGCAGGTTCTTCGCGATCGCCTCGTCGAAGCTGATGCGCTCGTAAAGCGTGGCGTCGGGATCCTTCTTCGGGTCGGCGCTGTAGACGCCGTCGACCTTGGTGGCCTTGAGCACGATCTCGGCGCCGATCTCGGCGCCCCGCAGCGCTGCCGCGGTGTCGGTGGTGAAGAAGGGGTTGCCGGTGCCGGCGGCGAAAACGACGACCTTGCCTTCCTCGAGGTACTGCAGCGCCTTGGGCCGCACGTAGGGCTCGACCACCTGTTCGATGCCGATGGCCGACATCACGCGCGCGACGATGCCCTCCTGGCGCATGGTGTCGGCCAGCGCCAGCGAGTTCATCACCGTGGCCAGCATGCCCATGTAGTCGGCGGTGGCGCGGTCCATGCCAACCGAGCCACCGGCCACGCCCCGGAAGATGTTGCCGCCGCCGATGACCACCGCCACCTGCACGCCGAGGTCGGTGACGGCCTTGACCTCCCGGACCATGCGCACGATGGTGGCGCGGTTGATGCCGTAGGCGTCGTCGCCCATGAGGGCTTCGCCGGAGAGCTTGAGAAGGATGCGCTGGTAGGCCGGCATTCGGCGATGGGGAGAGCTGGGAACAGAGCGTGGAGTGTAAGGGGCGGGCCCCGCCGGCCCGCCCGACGCGCCGGGCGACAGCGCCCGGCGAAATCCCGACTCCGAGGCCTACTGGCCCTTGGCCGCGGCGACCTGCGCCGCCACCTCGGCGGCGAAGTCGTCGACCTTCTTCTCGATGCCCTCTCCCACCACGTACAGCGTGAAGCCGGCGACCTTGGTGGACTTCTCCTTGAGCATCTGCTCGACGGTCTGCTTGTCGTTCTTGACGAAGGGCTGGTTCAGCAGCGAGACCTCCTTCAGGAACTTCTGCACCGAGCCCTCGACCCTCTTGGCGACGATCTCGGCGGGCTTGCCGCTCTCGGCCGCCTTCTCGCTGGCGATGCGGCGCTCGACGTCGATCAGCTCGGCAGGCACGTCGGCGGTCGACAGCGCCTTTGGCTTCATCGCGGCCACGTGCATCGCCACGTCCTTGGCCGCGGTCTCGTCGCCGGTGAACTCCACCACCACGCCGATGCGCGTGCCGTGCAGGTAGCTGGCGAGCTGGCCGCCGCCGGCATAGCGCCTGAACCGGCGGATCGACATGTTCTCGCCGATCTTGCCGATCAGGCCCTTGCGCACGTCCTCGACCGTGGGCCCGAAGCCGTCCTGCGACAGCGGCAGCGCCGACAGCGCGGCGACGTCGGCCGGCGCGTGGCCGGCCACCAGTTCGGCCGTGCTGCGGGCGAAGGCGAGGAACGAGTCGTTCTTGCTGACGAAGTCGGTCTCGCAGTTGATCTCGACGATGGCGCCGGTGCTGCCGCTCACCGAGGCGGCGACGACGCCCTCGGCGGTGATGCGGGCAGCGGCCTTGCTGGCCTTGTTGCCGAGCTTGACGCGCAGGATCTCCTCGGCGCGGCCGAGGTCGCCGTCGGCCTCGGTCAGGGCCTTCTTGCATTCCATCATCGGCGCGTCGGTCTTGGCGCGCAGTTCGGCCACCATGCTGGCGGTGATCGCGGGCATAGGATGTTTCTCCTGGAAGTGAAAACGCAAGCGGCGGGCACCATCGCCAGACGGTGACCCGCCGCGGGGCAAGGACGCCGGATCAGGCGCCTTCGCGGACCTCGACGAACTCGTCGCCACCGGCAGCGGCCGGCACCACCTCGGCGGTGGGGGTGGCCTGGCCCGCCATCTCGGCGTCCGCCACAGCGCGCGCGTACAGCGCGACGGCCTTGGCCGAGTCGTCGTTGCCGGGAATGACGTAGTCGATGCCGATCGGCGAGTGGTTGGTGTCGACGATGCCGATCACCGGGATGCCCAGCTTCTTGGCCTCGGCCACGGCGATCTTGTGGTAGCCGACGTCGATGACGAACATGGCATCGGGCAGCGCACCCATGTCCTGGATGCCGCCGATGTCCTTCTCGAGCTTCACGAGCTCGCGGTCGAACAGCAGCGCTTCCTTCTTGATCATCGCCTCGGTGCCGGCCTCCTTGGTGGCCTGCATGTCCTTGAGCTTCTTCAGCGAGCCCTTGACTGTCTTGAAGTTGGTCAGCATGCCGCCGAGCCAGCGCTGGTCGACGTAGGGCATGCCGCAGCGCTGCGCCTCCTGGGCCACGAC
>JBKDQY010000212.1:0-4243 GCA_046341655.1 Betaproteobacteria bacterium
AATCCATGAGGCACCAATCTAGGGCCACTTGGATCGTGTCGCCGGGGCGGCATGTTGCTCGTTGTTGCCGCGCCACAAGGCAGGGGCTTTTCGGGCTCAAACCATGGAAAACGTCAAACCCCTCTGGTGCAATACCGACAACTTCCGCTGCGGAGGTTGGCCTGATCAACCCCACGCCGGGTGACACCCGCCCGATCGGGACCTCGTGTTAAACCAAGGAGATAGTGGCAATGAAGAAATCTCTGCTCGCCCTGGCCGCTCTGACGGCGTTCGCGGGTGTGGCCTCGGCCCAGTCGTCCGTCACGCTGTTCGGCGTGATCGACGCCAACGTGCGCAACGTCAAGACCAGCGCCGGCTCGCTGAAGACGCTGAGCACCGACGGCATGGGTTCCAGCCGTCTGGGCCTGCGCGGTGTCGAAGACATTGGCGGTGGCCTGCGCGCGGGCTTCTGGCTCGAGGGTTCGGTGAACGTCGACGTTGGCGGCGGCCAGAAGACGGCTGCGGCCGGCGCCACTGGCAGCGGTTTCGCTGCCCAAGACTGGCAGCGCCGCGCCACGGTCAGCCTGCTTGGCGGTTTCGGTGAAATCCGCCTCGGCCGCGACTACACGCCGGACTTCTGGAACCACACCATCTTCGATCCGTTCGGCACCAACGGCGTCGGCAACTCGGTCAACACCTTCGACACGCTGAGCAGCGGCGCCACCACCACGGTGCGTGCCAACAACTCGGTGGGTTACTTCCTGCCGGGCGGCCTGGGTGGTGTCTACGGCCAAGCGATGTTTGCCTTCGGCGAAGGCGCTGCGGGCAACAAGCACATGGGCTTCCGCGTTGGTTACGCCGCCGGCCCGCTGAACGTGGCGCTGGCCTGGGGCAAGACTGCGGTCACCGAAGGCCCGAACGTGGACTGGACCCGCCTGAACATCGGCGCGTCGTACAACCTCGGCTTCATGACCATCATGGGTCAGTACATCAACTCCGACGTGAGCGGCGGTGCTGCCAACGGCCGCGAGAACACCAACATCGTGCTCGGCGCCAACATCAAGGCCGGTGCCCAGGGTACGTTCAAGGTGTCGTACGTGAAGGCCGACGGCGACGGCCCGGCTGCCAGCGACAAGACCCGCGATGCCACCCAGATGGCCTTCGGATACCAGCACGCCCTGTCCAAGCGCAGCAGCGTCTACGCGCACTACGCCCGCATCAGCAACAAGGCGACCGCCAACTACCGCGTGGCCGGCACCGCTCTGGCCAACGCCAACGGCAAGGCCTCGACGGGCTTCGAGTTCGGCGTCAACCACAGCTTCTGATCGAAACGCGGGCTTCGCGCCCGCTTTCGGTTCGATGCACGAGCCGCCCCCTGGGGCGGCTTTTTCATGGTCCGACGCCGAGCACGCCACCATGCGAGCCCCCTTCATTGCCGCCAGCGCGCTGCTGCTGGCCGCCTGCGCCTCCGTCCCGCCCGCCGCCACCGACGACCGCTGGCACCCCGTGCCGCTGCCCGGCAAGGCCGCCACGCGCTACGAGCCGGCGCACAAGGACGGGCGGCCGGCGGTGCTGGCCGTCTCCGATCGTTCCGCCAGCCTGTGGCGTCGCCACGTCGAGCCGTCGCAGGCCACTCCTGGCGAAGTGAGCTTCTCCTGGTGGGCCCAGTCGCTGCTGGAGCAGGCCAGCGTGGCCGATGTCGATCGCGAGGACGCCACCGCGCGCGTCGTGTTCGGCTTCGGCGGCGATCAAACCCGGCTGTCGGCGCGGACGCGCATGAGCTTCGACCTCGCCGAAGCGCTCACCGGCGAGCGCCCGCCCTACGCCACACTGATGTACGTGTGGGACGCCACCGCGCCCGTCGGCTCGGTGATCGTCAACCCGCGCAGCGACCGCATCCGCAAGATCGTGGTCGACTCCGGCCCGGAGGGCCTGCGCCGCTGGCGCGACCACCGGCGCGACCTCGCGGCCGACTTCCGGCTCGCGTTCGGGGAGGAGCCGGGCCCTCTGCGCTCGGTGGCGCTGATGACCGACAGCGACAACACGCGGAGCCGTGCGCGCACCTGGTACGGCGAGGTCGTGCTGAAGCCCCGTGCTGGCACGGTGGCGCCCCCGCCGTCCTGAACCGCCCGGGAAAGTGCGGTGCAGCCGGCTGGGCGCGTGTCGCCACAATCGTCGCCCGCGTCCCTTTCGGGCCGCAGCGGCCTGCAGCGACCGCCCCCGCCGCTGAGGAACCATGCTCGCCTTCATCGTCCGCCGCCTGGCCCAGGCCGTCATCGTGATGCTCACGGTGGCCTTCCTGGCCTTCATGCTGTTCCAGTACGTGGGCGACCCGGTGGCGCAGATGCTGGGCCAGGACGCCACGCAGGAGCAGCGCGAGGCGCTCAAGCGAGACCTCGGCCTGGACCAGCCCTTCCCGGTGCAGTTCGCGCGCTTCGTGGGCAACGCCGTGCGGGGCGAGTTCGGGCTGAGCCTGCGCCAGGGCCGGCAGGTGTCGACGCTGATCGCCGAGCGGTTTCCGGCGACGCTGGAGCTTTCGCTGGCCGCGGCGGTGATCGCGCTCGTGGCGGGCGTGCCGCTGGGCGTCTACGCGGCCCTGCGCCGCGGCCGCGTCGGCGCGCAGGCGGTGATGACGCTGTCGCTGCTGGGCGTGAGCCTGCCGACCTTCCTGATCGGCATCCTGCTGATCCTGGTGTTCTCGGTGCAGCTGCAGTGGCTGCCCAGCTTCGGCCGCGGCGAGACGGTGGCGCTGTTCGGCAGCAGCACCTGGACGACCGGGCTGCTCACGCTCGACGGCTGGTCGCACCTGGTGCTGCCGGCCGTCACGTTGAGCGTGTTCCAGCTCGCGCTGATCCTGCGCCTGGTGCGCGCCGAGATGCTGGAGGTGCTGCGCACCGACTACATCAAGTTCGCGCGCGCCCGCGGGCTGAGTGACCGCGCCATCCACTTCCGCCACGCGCTGAAGAACACGCTCGTGCCCGTCATCACCATCACGGGGCTGCAACTCGGCAGCCTGATCGCCTTCGCCATCATCACGGAGACGGTGTTCCAGTGGCCCGGCATGGGCTTCCTGTTCATCCAGGCCGTGCAGTTCGCCGACATCCCCGTGATGGCGGCCTACCTGTGCCTGATCGCGCTGGTGTTCGTGGTCGTCAACCTCGTCGTCGACCTGCTGTACTTCGTCGTCGACCCCCGGCTGCGCGTCGAGAAGCCGGGCGGGGGCCGCTGAGATGAGCACCGTTCTCGCCCGCTGGCGCGACAGCGACGTCTGGCACAGCTTCAAGCGCTCGCCCACCGCCATCGTGGCGGCGCTGATCGCCGCCGTGTGCCTGTTCTGCAGCCTCTTCGCGCCCTGGGTCGCGCCGCACAACCCCTTCGACCTGGCGACGCTGAACCTGATGGATTCGCGCCTGCCACCGGCCTGGCTGGAAGGCGGCAACCCGAGCTACCTGCTGGGCACCGACGACCAGGGCCGCGACATCCTGAGCGCGCTGTTCTACGGCGCGCGCATCTCGCTGCTGGTGGGCCTGGCCTCGGTGCTGTTGTCGCTGGTGGTGGGCGTGGCGCTGGGCCTGCTGGCGGGCTTCGTGGGGGGCGCGGTCGACGCCTTCATCATGCGCGTGTGCGACGTGATGCTGTCGTTTCCGTCGATCCTTGTTGCGCTGCTCATCGACGGCGTGGGCCGGGCGATCTTCCCCGACGCGCACGAGAGCCTGGCCTTCGGCGTGCTGATCTTCGCCATCGCACTCACGGGATGGGTGCAGTACGCCCGCACGGTGCGCGGCTCGACGCTGGTGGAACGCAACAAGGAGTACGTGCAGGCCGCCCGCGTGATCGGCGTGGCGCCGCTGCGCATCATGGCGCGCCACGTGCTGCCCAACGTGCTGGGGCCGGTGCTGGTGCTGGCCACCATCCAGGTGGCCGCGGCCATCCTGACCGAGGCCACGCTGTCGTTCCTGGGCGTGGGCGTGCCGCCCACCTCTCCGAGCCTGGGCACGCTCATCCGCATCGGCAACGATTTCCTCTTCTCTGGCGAGTGGTGGATCACCATCTTCCCGGGCGTGATGCTGGTGCTGATCGCCCTCAGCGTGAACCTGCTGGGCGACTGGCTGCGCGACGCCCTGAACCCGAGGCTGCGCTGACAAGCGCCACGCCTTCGCCCTGCCGCCCGGAGGATTCCCACGGTGCCTGCCACTCTTCAGGTCGAAGACCTGTGCGTCGAGTTCCACACCCATGACGGCGTGCTGCGCGCGCTGGACCATGT
>JBKDQY010000213.1:0-6674 GCA_046341655.1 Betaproteobacteria bacterium
AGCGTGCGCGCCACGCGCTCCAGCTCGAAGGCCGAGGTCTCGGCCCGGCTCCACAGACTCACGGCCAGCACCGGCACGTCGTCGATGCCCTTGGGCTTGACGATGGGCGGCATCACGCCCAGGTTCTGCGGCAGCCAGTCCTGGTTGGCGTTGATCACCTCGTACAGCCGCACCAGCGCCTCGTTGCGCGGCACGCCCACCTTGAACTGCACCGTGAGCACCGCCATGCCCGGGCGCGAGACGGAGGTGGTGTGCTCGATGCCGGCCAGCTGCGCCAGCACCTGCTCGGCGGGGCGGGCCACCAGCGTCTGCACGTCGGCCGCGCTGGCGCCGGGGAAGGCGATCAGCACGTTGGCCATCGTCACGTCGATCTGCGGCTCTTCCTCGCGCGGCGTCACCAGCACCGCGAACAGGCCCAGCAGCAGGGCCACCAGGGCCAGCAGCGGGGTCAGTGCGTGCTGCTGGAACGTGGCGGCGAGGCGGCCCGACAGGCCGGGCGGAGCGTCTTGCGGCTTCACGGCGGCGGCCCGGCGGGGGGTCAGTCCGCGGCGGCCGGGGCCGGCGCGGCGCCGGCCAGGCCGGCCTTGACGGCGTCGGCCGCGACGCGCTCGCCGGCCCTCAGGCCCGCGAGCACCGGCACCTGCCCGCCCGCGGGCGTGCCCGCGCGCACGGCCTTGAGGACGAAGCGGCCCTCGACGGCAGCGTAGACGGCGGTGAGCTCGCCGCGGCGCAGCACGGCGGCGGCCGGCACCGTCAGCGGCGCAGGGGCGGCGCCGGGGGCGGCCGGCGCTCCCGCGAAGCGCACGCGCACCGGCAGGCCGGGCAGCAGCGCGTCGGCGGGCGTGCCGGCGGCGAGATCCAGGCGCCACTCCACGGTCTGCGAGGTGGCGTCGGCCGCCGGCAGCTCGGTGCGGCGCTGCGGCGCGAGGACGCGTCCGTCGGGCAGCAGCACCTTCACCTCGCGCGCGGCGCGCGCGGCCTCGGCGCGCGACAGCGGCAGCATCACGCTGGCGCGCAGACGCCCCGGAGCGTAGAGCGTGAGCAGCGGCTTGCCGGGCGCGGCCAGTTCGCCGGCCTCGGCGTGGGTGGCCCGCACCACGCCGTCGAAGGGCGCGGTGATGGTGGCGTGGCTGCGCGCCACCGCCGCCTGCTGGCGGCCGGCCTGCGCGGCGGCCAGCGCGGCTTCGGCGGCGTCGAGCTGGGCCTGGGCGGCGTCTTGTGCGGCGGCCGAGACGAAGCCCTGGGCGCGCAACTCGCGCGTGCGCTGGGCGTTCTGGCGTGCCTGTGCCAGCGTGGCCTGGGCCTGCGCCACGTTGGCGTCGCCCGCGGCCAGGCCGGCGGCGAGCTCGCGCTCGTCGATGCGCGCCAGCCACTGGCCCGCCCGGACGCGATCACCCGCCTTCACCGCCAGCTGCCGCAGCGTGCCGCTGGACTGCGCGGCGATCAGGCTCTGCTGCTGCGGCTCCAGCGTGCCTTCGAACTCGAAGCCCGGCGCGGCGCCGGCGCCGCCCACGGCCACCACGGGCACCCGCACCGACTGGGCCGGCACCGCGGGCGCCAGCGCCAGCGAGGCGACGCCGAACAGCAGCGGCAGCAGCCCCAGGGCACCGGGAGCAGGCCGGGCGACGAGCGGGCGAGGGGCATGTCTGGATACCATAAAGGGTATCCTACAAGATACCATGGTGGGTATCAAGCCCCTGGCGAAGACCGGGGCCGGGGAGGCGGGGCGGCCGATGGCCCGTGGACGGTGCCCCGCACCCCCGGACTTGCTCGCTGTCGGCGGCGCGCGCGCCGTCCCACAATGCGCCGACGGGCCGCCTTGGGGAGCGGTCTGCGTGACGGACAGGAGGACATATGGGATTGCTCGATGCGGTGGCCGGTGCGATCGGGGGCGGTGGCAGTGGCCAGGGCGACCTGATGCAGCTGGTGATGAAGCTGGTGCAGGACAACGGCGGCCTCGAGGGCCTGGTGTCCAGGTTCCAGCAGGGCGGCCTGGGTGACGTGGTGCAGAGCTGGGTCTCCACCGGCCCCAACCTGCCGATCTCGCCCGAGCAGCTCGGCCAGGCCCTGGGCCCCGACACGCTCAAGCAGCTCGGCGGTGGTGGGCAGGACCTGCTCGGCCCGCTGTCGCAGCTTCTGCCCCAGGTGGTGGACGGCCTCACGCCGAACGGCCAGCTGCCTGCCGGCGGCGGCGACCTGGGCGCGGTGCTGGGCAGCCTGCTCGGCGGTGCCGGCGGCGCCGGGGCCGGCGGCCCCAACCTGGGCGGCCTGCTCGGCGGGATGCTGGGCAAGCGCTGAAGCGACTCCCGCCCGGGCACCCCCGAGCGGCCGCCGCAGGCGCTACGGGGGTGGCCCCTCTTCCTTGCCGAAGTCGCGCGGGATGCGCGCCCAGGCCGCGGCCACGAAGCCCGGCAAGGTGGCCACGCAGCACCACGCGAAGAAGGCGGTGTAGCCCATGCGCTCCTGCAGCCAGCCGGCGGCCATGCCCGGCAGCATCATGCCCAGCGCCATGAAGCCGGTGCACAGCGCGTAGTGCGCCGTCTTGTGCGGGCTGGCGCCATCACGGCCGCCGGCCACCCACAGCATGAACACCATGTAGGCCGTGAAGCCGAAGCCGTAGCCGAACTGCTCCACCGCCAGCGCCGCCGCGACGACGGCAAAGCCCTCGGGCTGCGCCCAGGCCAGCCACACGTACAGCAGGTTCGGCGCGTTCATCGCCAGCAGCAGCACCGGCAGCAACCGGCCCAGGCCGGCGCGCGAGATGGCCCAGCCGCCCAGCAGCCCGCCCAGCGTGAGCGCGGCCACGCCCACGGTGCCGTAGGCCAGCCCCACGTCCTGCGTGGTGAAGCCCAGGCCGCCGTCGGCGCGCCCGTCCAGCAGGAACGGCGCCACCAGCTTGAGCAGTTGCGCCTCGCCCAGCCGGTACACCAGCAGGAAGACGAGCACGCGCACGATGTCGTCGCGCGCGAAGAAGCTGCGGAACACCGCGACGAAGCCGCGCCAGAACTCGCCCGTGCGCGGCGCCGGGCCGTCCTCGGCCGGCCGCGGCAGCGCCCAGGCGTGCCAGGCCGCGAAGGCGACGAACAGCCCGGCCAGCAGCACGAACACCGCCTGCCAGCCGGCCACCGGGCCGCCATGGTGCTCGGCCCACCAGCCGGCCAGCCACACCAGCCCGCCCTGGCCACCCAGCATCGACAGCCGGTAGAACGTGCTGCGCACGCCCACGAAGGCGGCCTGCCGGCGGCGGTCCAGCGCCAGGATGTAGAAGCCGTCGGCGGCGATGTCGTGCGTGGCGCTGGCGAAGGCCAGCAGCCAGAACATCACCAGCGTCCACTGCAGGAAGCCCGGCACCGGCACCGCCAGCGCCACCCCGGCAAAGGCCGCGCCCACGCCCAGCTGAAGCCCCACGATCCACAGGCGCTTCCTGCCCAGCAGGTCCACCAGCGGGCTCCACAGCGGCTTGATCACCCAGGGCAGGTACAGCCAGCTCGTCACCAGCGCGATCTGCGCGTTGGACACGCCGAGGTTCTTGTACATCACCACGGCCAGCGTCATCACCGCCACGTAGGGCAGGCCCTGGCCGAGGTAGAGCGTGGGGATCCAGCGCCAGGGCGACGGTGACATGGCGCGATGTTCCCACGCGGCGCTGCATGCGCGGCCTGCGCAAGTTCATGTCGCCTTGGCGCAAAGGCGCAGGTTATTCCGGATGGGCGGCACCGGACGGCTGAGCCGACACTGCAGGAAATCCCTGGCACGGCCGCACCGGCCACCGACAACGCCACAGAACCCCACCGAGGAGCCCCTTCCATGGCCTTCAAGCTCACCACCCTGGCCACCGGCCTGGCCCTGGCCGGCCTGGCCGGTGCCGCCTTCGCGCAGACGCCGGCCGCCCCCGAGCGCATCACCATCACCGGCTCCAGCATCAAGCGCATCGCCGCCGAGGGCGCGCTTCCGATCACCGTGATCACGCGCGCCGACCTCGACCGCCAGGGCATCACCAGCGCCGAGCAGGTGATCCTCAACCTCAGCACCAACGGCAACGGCCTGGACAACCTGGCCTCCAACGCCGACGTCGTGGGCGGTGCGCAGCGCGGCAACAACGGCGCCACCAGCGCCAACCTGCGCGGCCAGGGCAGCAACGCCACGCTGATCCTGCTCAACGGCCGCCGCATCGCGGCGCACGGCCTCAACGGCGGCGTCGTCGACCTCAACCAGATCCCGATGGCCGCCATCGAGCGCATCGAGATCCTGAAGGACGGCGCCAGCGCCATCTACGGCACCGACGCCATCGGCGGCGTCATCAACTTCATTCTGCGCACCGACTTCCGCGGCGGCCTCGTGCGCGCCAGCGCCGATGTCACGCAGGCCGGTGGCGGCAACATCTTCAGCGGCTCGGTGACGGGCGGCTTCGGCGACCTCGACAAGGACCGCTTCAACGTCATGGCCTCGCTGGCCGTGCGCGACCACAAGGCGCTGCGCGGCGACCAGCGCGACTTCGTCAACACCTTCCAGCCCAACCGCGGCCTGAGCGTGGACACGCGCGGCACGCCGCACGCGACCATCTTCCCGCTGGCCGGCACGCTGTTCCCGACGGCCGCGTCCACGCCGCTGATCCCCGGCAGCACCACGGTGCGCGCCTCGGGCGGCCTGAACGTGCTCGACCTGCCCGGCGGCCCGGGCTGCGGCTCCATCACCGGCCAGGCGCCGTATGACGACTTGCTCTGGGACGTGCCCAGCGCCGCGCTGGCCTGCGCCTGGGACACCGGCCGCGCCGCGGTGCTGCAGCAGCCGCTGAAGAGCACCACCCTGGTGGCGCGCGCCGCGGGCAAGCTGGGCGACCACGTCCTGGCGCTGGAGCTCACCGGCTCGAAGACCGAGTCGGCCAAGCGCTTCTCGAACCTGCAGATGACGCCCAACACCTCCACGCAGCAGCTGCGCTTCCCGCGCAACGCGACGTCGCAGGTGGCCTACGACGCGGTGTTCGACCGGCTGCTGGCGGCCTTCCCGGGCCAGATCCTCGAGTCGCAGCGCGGCCAGTCGCTGGCCTACCGCTGGCGCTGCATCGAGTGCGGCCCGCGCGAGATCACCACCGACGCCGACACCATGCGCTGGGCGCTCAGCGCCGAGGGCCCGCTGTTCGGCGGCTGGGACTACAAGGCCGGCGTGCTGCAGGCCACTTCCGACGCCAAGAGCACGCTCGGCGGCGGCTACTACTTCCGCGGCACCACCAGCACCGGCGCCTCCGACGGCGCGCCCGGCATCGTGCCGGCGCTCAACAGCGGCCGCATCAACGTGTTCCTGCTGCCCGGCCAGACGCAGAGCGCCGACGGCCTGGCCGCGCTGGCCGAGGCCTCGGCCCGCGGCGTGGTGCTGTATGGCGGCAAGTACACGGTGCAGCAGACCGACGTCTCGGTGTCGGGCCCGGTGTTCAAGCTGCCCGGCGGCAGCGCGATGGCCGCGCTCGGCGCCGACGTGCGCACCGAGAAGTACAAGTTCAACGGCGACGAGCGCGATCCCGTCCTGCAACGCATCATCGTGGCCGCGCCGTTCGACCAGACCAACGTGCTGACGGGCGCCAAGCGCGACGTCACCGCCTTCTACGGCGAGCTGCTGCTGCCGGTGCTGAAGGGCCTGGAGTTCACCGTGGCCGCGCGCCAGGACGACTACAGCGGCTTCGGCAGCACCACCAACCCCAAGGTCTCGGGCCTGTGGAAGCCCAACGACATGATCCTGGTGCGGGGCTCGTACAGCACGGGGTTCCGCGTGCCGACCTTCAACCAGCTGTTCAACGGCGCCTCGGAGGCCACCTTCACGGGCGCCACGCTGGTGGACCCGCAGCGCTGCCCCACCGGCCGCGTCGACGCCACGCGCCCGGGCTGCGAGTCGATCCGCCCGCTGATCGTCAACGGCGGCAAGCCCGACCTCGGCCCCGAGGAGGCCAAGATGTCCTCGGTGGGCTTCGTGTTCGAGCCGACGCCGCTGTTCAGCGTCGGCCTCGACTGGTGGAGCATCAAGCGCGAGGGCACGATCCAGATCCTGAGCCTGACGCAGCTGGTGGACAACTTCACCCTGCTGCGCGACCGCTTCACCTATGCGGCCGACGGCACGCTGGAGCGCATCGACCAGCGCTGGGTGAATGCCGGCGAGACCGAGACCTCCGGCGTCGAGGTCAACCTCAAGAGCAGCTTCAACGCCATGGGCGCGCGCTGGACGGCGGGCCTGGAGGGCACCTACCTGCTGAAGAAGCGCTCGCGCGTGCTGCCCACGGTGGCCTTCGGCCCCAGCGAGATCGGCCAGTTCAGCTTCGCCGGCGACCTGGGCCTGCGCTGGAAGCACAACGCCGCCATCAACTACCGCCGCGGCGACTGGAGCGCCACCTTCAGCCAGCTCTACCGCGCCGGCTACAACGACCAGGTGCTGCCGGGCGTGAGCTCGGGCCGCGTCTCGCCGCCCGACTGGAAGCCCAAGGTCGACGCCCACACCACCTACGACCTGGGCCTGAGCTGGACGGGCATCAAGGGCCTGACGGTCACCGGCGTGATCAAGAACCTGCTCGACAAGGACCCGCCCTTCGCCATCACCTACGACAGCAACTTCGGCAGCGGCAGCAGCTGGGAGCCCCGCGTGGCCGACCCGCGCGGCCGGGCCTTCGTGCTGTCGGCCGAGTACCGGTT
>JBKDQY010000214.1:0-13739 GCA_046341655.1 Betaproteobacteria bacterium
GCGCGGAGCTCTGGGCGCTGACCGACCACGACGAGGTCGCCGGCCAGGCGCGCGCCCGCGCAGCGGCGCTGGCGGCCGGGCTGGACCACCTCACGGGCTGCGAGATCTCGGTCAGCTTCGCGGGCGAGACCGTGCACATCGTCGGCCTGGGCTTCGACGAGACCGATCCGGCCCTCGTGCAGGGCCTGGCCGACACCCGCGCCGGCCGTCTGCGGCGCGCGCGCGAGATGGGCGAAGGCCTCGCCCGCGTGGGCATCGAGGGCGCCTTCGAAGGCGCCCTGCGCCTGGCGGGCAATGCCGATCTCATCACGCGCACGCACTTCGCGCGATTCCTGGTGGAGGCCGGCGTCTGCCCCAACACGCACAGCGTGTTCACGCGCTTCCTGAAGGAAGGCCTGCCCGGATTCGTGCCCACCCAGTGGGCGCGGCTGGGCGACGCGGTGCGCTGGATCACGGGCGCCGGCGGCGTGGCCGTGATCGCGCACCCGGCGCGCTACCGCTTCTCGCCCACGGCCGAGTACGCGCTGATCACCGAGTTCATCGAGCACGGCGGCCGCGGCATCGAGGTCGTCACCGGCAGCCACGGCGTGGCCGACGTCGTGAAGTACGCCGACACGGCGCGCGAGTTCGGCCTGCTGGCCTCGCGCGGCAGCGACTTCCACTCGCCCACCGAGAGCCGCGTCATGCCCGGCGAACTGCCCGACCTGCCGGGCTCGCTCACGCCCGTGTGGCAGGCGCTGCAGGACCGGGTGGTGCGCGCCGGTTGAGCGCCGCCTCCGGAAAAACCCGAAATCGCCTACACTTGCGGGCTGCCCTGGACTCCAGGGCGTTCGCTCATCTCCTTCGGCCCCCTTTCTCTTCCGTGTGACTTCGGGCTGGCGGCGATGCCGTCTGCGGGCACCCTCGCCCGCCTCTGAACCCGGGTCATTCCATGTCCTTCGATACCCTGGGGCTCGCCGAGCCCCTGGTCCGCGCCTTGTCGGTCGCGGGCTACACCGAGCCCACGTCCGTCCAGGCCGAGGCCATTCCTGCGGCCACAGGCGGTGCCGACCTGATGGTCTCCAGCCGCACGGGCAGCGGCAAGACCGCCAGCTTCGTGCTGCCGGCGCTGATGCGCGTGCTGGCGCTGCGCGAGAGCGAGCCGCGGCCGGCGCCGACGCCACGCACCGAGGGCGGCCCCCGCGGACCGCGGGGCCCGCGCTTCGTGCCGCAAGGCCCCAGCGTGCTGGTGCTGGCCCCCACGCGCGAGCTCGCCCTGCAGGTGGCCAAGGCCGCCAGCGACTACGGCCGCTTCATACACGGCCTGCGCGTGGCCACCGTGGTCGGCGGCGTGCCCTACGGCGCGCAGCTGCGCGCACTGTCGGGCCCGCTGGACATCCTCATCGCCACGCCCGGCCGCCTGCTCGACCACCTCGGCGCCGGCAAGCTGCCGCTGGGTCGCGTCGGCCTGTTCGTGCTCGACGAGGCCGACCGCATGCTCGACATGGGCTTCATCGAGGACATCCACGCCGTCGCCGAGGCGCTGCCGCAGCAGAGGCAGACGCTGATGTTCAGCGCCACCTTCTCGGGCCCGGCCGGCCGGCTGGCCGAGGAGCTGCTGCGCGAGCCGCGGCGCATCGAGGTGGCCTCGCACACCGAGACGCACGCCGACATCGAGCAGCGCCTGCACTGGGCCGACGACCTGCGCCACAAGAATGCGCTGCTCGACCACATCCTGACCACGCGCGAGGTCGACCAGGCCCTGGTGTTCACGAGCACGCAGCGCGACGCCGAGGCGCTGGCGATGCGGCTTGCCGACATGGGCCACGCCGTCGATGCGCTGCACGGCGGCATGCCGCAGGGCCGCCGCAACCGCGTGCTCGACGGCCTGCGCAGCCGCCGCCTGCGCGTGCTGGTGGCCACCGACGTGGCCGCGCGCGGCATCGACGTCAAGACCATCAGCCACGTCATCAACTACGGCCTGCCGATGAAGGAGGAGGACTACGTCCACCGCATCGGCAGAACGGGCCGTGCCGGCCGGACGGGACTGGCGGTGACGCTGGCCGAGCGGCGCGACTTCGGCATGGTGCAGCGCATCCAGCGCTTCACCACGCAGCGCATCCCGGCCGCCACGATCAGCGGCCTGGAGCCGCGAACGCCCGAGCCGGCGCCGCGGCCCAAGTCCGGCGCCAAGCCGGGCGGCTTCGGCGGCAAGCCGGGGCCCAAGCGCTTCGGCCAGGGGCCCAAGCCGGGCTACGGCAAGCCCTTTGCGCGCGGTGGCGCGGCCAAGCCCGGGCGCTGAGCTCCGGGGCCGTGGTCAGACGGCCAGCAGCTCGACCTCGAAGACCAGCGTCGCATTCGGCGGGATCACTCCGCCGGCGCCGCGGGCGCCGTAGCCCATCTCGGGCGGAATGGTCAGCACGCGCGTGCCGCCCACCTTCATGCCCTGCACGCCTTCGTCCCAGCCGCGGATGACCTCGCCCCGCCCGAGGCCGAAGCTGAAGGGCTGGCCGCGGTCCTTGCTGCTGTCGAACTTGCGGCCGCGCTGGTCGGCGGCGGCGGGGTCGTGCAGCCAGCCGGTGTAGTGCACGCGCACGCGCTGGCCGGCGCTGGCTTCGGCGCCGGTGCCGACCACGGTGTCTTCGATCTGCAGGCTCATCACGTTCCTTCTTGGAAGCGGTTGTCAGGGGCCGCGATGATGCCAGCCCACGCCGCCACGGCCGCGGCCAGCCAGTCGGGCAGGCCCCCGGCGACGTCGATGCGCAGGCCCAGCACCGCCGCAGCCGCGGCCAGGGCGGCGCGCGGGTCGCGCAGGTCCAGCGGCGCGGCCCCGTTCTGCTTGCTGAGCTTGTGGCCGTCGGCCGCCAGCACCAGGGGCGTGTGCAGGTAGCGCGGCGTCGGCAAGCCCAGCGCACGCTGCAACGCGATCTGCCGCGCCGTGTTGTCGGCAAGGTCCTCGCCGCGCACGACGTCGGTGATGCCTTGCGCCGCGTCGTCCACCACCACGGCCAGCTGGTAGGCCCACAGGCCGTCGGCGCGCTGCAGCACGAAGTCGCCCACCTCAGCGGCCAGGTCCTGGCTCTGCGGGCCGAGGCGGCGGTCGACCCAGTCGATGCGCCCGTCCACGCGCAGCCGCACGGCGCGGGGCGCCCTGCCCCGCAGGCCCGTGCGGCAGGTGCCCGGGTACACGCGCTCGCCGAAGCGCTGGTGCGGGCGGCCGGCGGCCGCCAGGGCGGCGTCGATGTCGGCCCGGGTGCAGCCGCAGTCGTAGGCCAGCCCGCTGGCACGCAGCCGCTGAAGCGCCGCGGCGTAGGCCTCGCCGCGCGCGTGCTGCCACCACACGGGCTCGTCGGGGTGCAGGCCGCAGGCCGCCAGCTGCGCGAGGATGGCCTCGCCGGCGCCGGCCACGCAGCGCGGCGAGTCCACGTCCTCGATGCGCACCAGCCACGTGCCACCGTGCGCGCGGGCATCCAGCCAGCTGGCCAGCGCTGCCACCAGCGAGCCGGCGTGCAGCAGACCGGTGGGCGACGGCGCGAAGCGCCCGCGGTAGCCGGTCACGGCCCGCGCCGCGCTACACGCGCCAGACGTGGCGCTCGATCAGCGAGCGCCGCGTCGCCGGGCTCTCCAGCTGCCCGAGCCACCACTGCAAGGCGCGCCCCAGACCCTGGGGCCCACGCTCGGCGCGCCACGCGTAATGCAGGCGTGCCGTGGAGCCGGCCCGCACGGTCGCCTTCTCCACCAGGCGACCGGCCTCCACCAGGGGGCGCGCCATGGGCTCGGGCAGGTAGCCGCAGCCCAGGCCGCGCACGAGGACCTCGAGCTTGGCGCGCAGGGTGGGCACCGTCAGCACGTCCTGGCCGGGCAGCAGGTTCACCGTCAGCGGCGCCAGGCGCTGCGCCGTGTCGGCCACCGCGACCGCGCGGTGGTGGACGAGATCCGCGTCGTCCAGCGGCCGCGCCGCGCCGGCCAGCGCGTGATGGGGCGCGACGCAGAAGACGAAGCGCAGCGCGCCCAGTTCGCGCAACTCGATGCCGCCAGGGTTGCGGTGCTCGCCGCTGACGCCGATGGCCAGCTCCACCTGGCCGCTGACCAGCGCCTCCCAGGTGCCGGCCAGCACGTCGGTGCGCAGGCGCAGCCGGGTGCCCGCTTCGCCGTGCGCCTGGCAGAAGGCCTCGACCAGCTCGAAGACGGTCGTCTGCGACAGGATGTCCTCGACGCTGATGGCCAGCTCGGTCTCCCAGCCGTTGGCCACGCGGCGCACGCGGCTGGCCACGGCCTGCATCTCCTGCAGCAGCCGGCGGCCTTCTTTCAGCAACTCGCGCCCGGCATCGGTGAGCTGGGCCTGGCGCGAACTGCGGTCGAACAGCAGCGCGTCCAGGCTCTCCTCGAGCTGGCGCACGCTGTAGGTCAGTGCCGAGGGCACCTTGCCCAGCTCGCGCGCGGCCGCGGCGAAGCTGCCGGTGCGGGCGATGGCGTCCATCATCTCCAGAGCCTCGGGCGTGAGGGCCTGGTGGTCCCGGGGGCGGGCCTGGCGGGAGGAGGCCTTGTCGGTCATGCGGGTCGCCATTCTGGCCCCGCAGCCTGCCGCCAAGCCGCGCGAGGTCGCCCATCGACGACGGCGAATCTCGGGAATTCCCGCCCCGCATCTGGAGGGGTGATGCCGGCCCGAATTCCCCATAACGTCAAGGGGCATCGGCCCTCTGCGGGCCTGCGGAGGACGCATGAAGAACAGGAACGCCCAAGGCTTCGCGCCGGTGGTGGCGGCGCTGCTGCTGGCTGCGGGACACGCCGGCACGGCCTCGGCCCAGGTGGCCTCGTGGTTCGGCTTCGAGGGCACGGCGCAGAAGGACAACTTCTTCCTCGACGGCGCCTTCAGGCCGCCCGACACCATGGGCGCTGCCGGCACGACGCAGTTCATGGAGACCTCCAACGGCTCGGTCGCCATCTACGACAAGAACACCGGCGCACTGCTGGTGCGCGAGAAGGCGAGCACCTTCTGGCAGCGCATGGGGCTGTCCGGTTCATCGGGCGACCAGCGCGTGCTCTTCGACCACTACACGCAGCGCTGGATCGCCAACGGCTTCTGCGCGCAGACCAACGAGATCTGCATCGGCGTCAGCGACACCGCCGACGCGCTGGGCACCTGGAAGGGCACGAAGATCACCACCGCGGCAGGCAACGTGGCCGACTACCCCACGCTGGCCGTGACGCAGGGTGCGGTGGTGATCGGGGTGAACAACTTCGCGCCGAGCTTCTCGGGCACCTCGCTGTTCAGCATCCCGAAGGCCGATCTCTTCGGCGGCGCGCCGACGGTGGCCAACATGTCCACCTTCACGACCGCGGCCAGCGGCGTCGATCGCGGCTTCTCCATCCAGGGCGCGACGAACTGGACGGGAGCAAGCGCCACCTCGGCCAATGTCTTCACGGTCAGCCGCGACCAGTTCGACGTTCTCGCCTACCGCATCGACGGCGTCAATGCGGCCGGCGCCACGCAGACGGCGGTGATCGACCTCAACCGGCCCGGGTACGACTTCAATGGCCGGGGGCGCCAGCCCGACGTGCTGCCCGGGCAAACCACCAACGCGAGCAACCGGCTCGTCGACACGCTCGACGACCGCATCTCCGCCAGCGTGTACGAGGCCAACGGCAGGATCTACGGCATCCACACGGTCACCGCCACGGGCGGCTCCTTCACCGAGTTGCGCTACTACGTGCTCGACGCCGGCACGCTGTCGCCCATCAGCCAGGGCACCATCGGCGGCGGCAACTTCGACTACTACCAGGGCTCGCTCGCCGTCAACTCCGCTGGCGACGTCGTGATCGGCTTCAACCGCAGCGGCTCGCAGACCACCGACCTCGATGGCGACGGCAAGGCCGATGGGCGCATCAGCTTCATGGCCCGCGTCCTGAAGGACGACGGCAGCGGCGTGCTCAGCGTCGTCGGCAGCGACCTGATGCTGCGCGTCAGCGATGTCGGCGACTACCGCTGCGGCGCGCGCACCACCGTCGACACAGCGTGCCGCCAGCGCTGGGGCGACTACGCCGCCGTGTCTCTGGACCCGACCGATCCGTTGCGCTTCTTCGCCATCGGCGAGTACGCGGCCGAGTGGTCGGATTTCAGCTCCTCGCAGGACGGCTCGCTCATCCGGGCCAACTGGCACACCTACATCGCGTCGATCTCGCTGGTGCCCGAGCCCTCCAGCTGGGGCTTGATGGCGCTGGGCCTGGGGTTGGTGGGCGCTGGCGCGCGCCGCCGCCGTCGCGAGCCGGAGGCCGCTTGAAGCCCGCCGCCCGGCACTGGCTGGCTGCGGCGGTGCTGGCCGTCGGATGCGCCACGGCGCAGGCCGGGGATGTGTGCACGAACACCAATTTCGCCACGCCCTTCATGACGGGCTGCGCCGGGGCCTTTGCCGGGCAGCTGGTGGGCGACGCCGGGGAGCTGGCTGCGTTGCAGGCGCTCTTCGGGAGCGAGTTCACCTATGCGGGCCGCAGTGATGACGCCGGTTTCGGGCCCTTCACGGCCAACCCTCGGGTGGCGTTCAATGGCACGCTGTCGTTCGACACCCCCGAGACGGGCGACTTCGTGCTCGGCCTGGCCAGTGCGGGGCAGTACAGCGTCTACCGCTTCACCACCAAGCGTCGCATCGGCTCGCTCGATTTCGACAGCCTCGAAGGCGTGGCCACGACGCCCCAGGGCAACCCCTTCGCGCTGGACTATGCCGTCCTGTACCGCGCCACGCCGGTGCCCGAGCCGGCCACGGCGCTGACGCTCGGCGCGGGGGCACTGGCTCTGATCGGCTGGCGCCGCGGACGGCGCGCCGGGTGAGCCGCGCCGCCGCCGCCGGCGCGGCCGGCGTCGTGCTGGCGATGCTCGCCGCGGCGGGCTCGGCATCGGCAGGCCCCGGCTACACCCTGCGCGGCACGGTGGTGCTCGGCCCCACCTGCAGCGGCCCCGACCTCGAGGGCCCGGGCTGCTCGCAGCCCTGGGTTGACGTGCCCCTGCTGCTTCACGACGCCACGGGCACCCGGGTGGTGGCCAGGCAGCGCAGCGGTGCCGGAGGCGAGTTCGGCTTCACGCTGCCGGCGGGCCGTTACCGGCTGAGCGCGCAAACCGACAAGGTCACGCGTTGCCCGGTACTCGACGTCGATCTGCCGGCCATGGACGGGCGCGCACTCCGGCTCGACTGCGACAGCGGCCGGCGCTGAAGACCCCGCCCGCGATGGCGTGCCACGGCACCCTTCACAGGACCTGAACGACGACCTCAGGACGCCCGCAGCACAGGCCGGCGCGCCGCGGCGTTCATCGAAACTCCTGCCCAGGAACCCGCCATGCTGACCCTTCGGCGCAGCGCAGAACGCGGCCATGCCGACCACGGCTGGCTGCGGAGCTTCCACAGCTTCAGTTTCGCCGACCACCACGACCCGGCCCTCATGGGCGTGGGCAACCTGCGCGTGCTCAACGAGGACCGCATTGCGCCCGGCACCGGCTTAGGCACGCACGGGCACCGCGACATGGAGATCGTGAGCGTCGTGCTCAGCGGCGCGCTGGCGCACAAGGACAGCACGGGCAACGGCAGCGCCCCCCGGCCAGGCCGACGACGTCATCCGGCCCGGCGACGCGCATCGCATGAGCGCCGGCACGGGCGTGCTGCACAGTGAATTCAACCATCAGGCCGACCAGGTTACGCACTTCCTGCAGATCCGGATCGTCCCCAGCCAGCGGCGCATTCCACCCAGCCACGAGCAGAAGCACTTCGCCGCCCAGACCCGCCGCGGCAGGCTGCGCGTCAAAGGCCTGGCGCTGCGGGCCGGCGCCGCCCTGCGCCTGGACGGAGAAGCGGCGCTGGTGCTGGAGGACGGCGCAGCCGCCGAGGTGCTGGCGTTCGACCTCGCCCCGTGATCAGCCCGGCGGCGGCGTCCCGGCCGCCGCGCCGGGCCTCTTGGGCTCGGTGCGCAACAGAACCCAGGCCGCCAGCAGGCCGGCGCCCACGTTGAGCAGCGCCACGAAGCCCACCAGCAGCAGGCCGGCCGTGTTCAGCGGCAGCGCGCGCAGCGCCCAGCTGCACACCGACGACAGCGCGTTGAAGCCGACCATCATCCAGAACATCGGGTTGCGCGGCTGCCACAGCCGCTGCCACTGCAACGCCACGGCTGCAGCCCTCAGGCGGCGTCGCGCGCCAGCCGCTCGGTGGCCAGCCGCGCACCGGCCACCAGGGCGGCCAGCTTGGCCTCGGCGACCTCGCGGCGCATCGGCGCCAGGCCGCAGTTGGTGCAGGCGATGAGCCTGTCGCGCGCCACGAACTGCAGCGCCGTGCCGATGGTGTCGGCCACCTGCTCGGGCGTCTCGATCTCGTCGCTGGCGACGTCGATGACGCCCACCATGACCTCCTTGCCCGCGAGCAGCGCGATCAGGTCGGGCGGCACGTGCGAGTGGAAGCACTCCAGGCTCACCTGGTCGATGCGGCTGGCGGCCAGCGCCGGGAACACGCGCTCGTACTGGCGCCACTCCTCGCCCAGCGTCTTCTTCCACTGCACGTTGGCCTCGATGCCGTAGCCGTAGCAGATGTGCACGGCGGTCTTGCAGCGCAGGCCCTGCGCCGCCCGCTCCAGCGCCTTGACGCCCCAGTCGGCCGCCCCGTCCATGTAGACGTTGAAGGCCGGCTCGTCGAACTGGATCACGTCCACGCCGTCGGCCTCCAGCGCCAGAGCCTCCTGGTTGAGCAGCTCGGCGAAGGCGAAGGCCATCTTCACGCGGTCGCCGTAGAAGCGGTCGGCCACGGTGTCGCAGATGGTCATGGGCCCGGGCAGCGTGAACTTCACGCGGCGCGTGGTGTGCGCGCGCAGGAAGCGCGCCTCCGCCTGGTGCACGCGGCCCTGCAGCGCCAGCGGGGCCACCACCTGCGGCACCATGGCCTTGTAGCGGTCGTTTCGGATGCCCATCTCGACCTTGTTGACGCGGTCGATGCCCGCCACCTGCTCGAGGAAGCCGTGCACGAAGTGCTGGCGGCTCATCTCGCCGTCGCCGATGACCGACAGGCCCGCGTCCTCCTGGGTCTTGATCCACAGCAGCGTGGCGTCGAGCTTGGCCTGGGCCAGGGCTGCGCCCTCGGCCTGCCACTGCGGCCAGAGCTTGCCGGTCTCGGCCAGCCAGGCGGGTTTGGGCAGGCTGCCGGCAATGGCGGTGTCGAACATGGTGGTGATGTGTTGGGTTGGACGGGCGCGGAGCTTACTGCCCGGCCGGCTAGGCTGCGGGCTCGAGCAGCCCGCGCTTGGCCAGCAGCGGCTCCAGCCGCGGCGGCCGCCCGCGGAAGGCCTCGAAGGCCGCGTTGGGCTCGACGCGGTTGCCCGCGGCGTAGACGTGCCGCCGCAGGCGCTCGGCCACCTCGGCGTCGAAGGGGCCGCCGGCCTCGGCGAAGGCGTCGTAGCCGTCGGCGTCCAGCACCTCGGCCCACAGGTAGACGTAGTAGCCGGCGGCGTAGCTGCTGCCCGAGAACAGGTGCTGGAAGTGCACGAGGCGGTGGTTCACGCCGCAGCCGCCGGGCAGGCCGGCGTCGGCCAGGAAGGCGGCTTCCCAGGCGCAGACGTCCTCCGGCGGCTCGGCCTCGGCGCGGCCGTGCAACGCCAGGTCGAGCAGGGCGCTGGCGGTGTAGCGCACCGTCTCGTAGCCCTGGTTGAAGCGGCGCGCGCGCTGCAGCCGCTCGATCAGCTCGTCGGGAATGGGCTCGCCGGTCTGCCAGTGGCGGGCGTGTCGCCGCAGCACCTCGGGCTCGGCGATCCAGTGCTCGAAGATCTGCGAGGGCAGCTCGACGAAGTCGCGCAGCACCTGCGTGCCCGACAGGCGCTGGTAGCGCACCTCCGACAGCAGGCCGTGCAGGCCATGGCCGAATTCGTGGAACAGGGTGCGCGCGTCTTCCAGCGACAGCAGCGTCGGGCTGCCCGCCTCGCCCCGCGCGAAGTTGTTGGTGTTGAGGATCACCGGCGTCTGCGGCTGCCCGTCGGCGGTGTTGCCCGCCTGCCAGCGCAGCGAGTTCATCCAGGCGCCGCTGCGCTTGCCCGGCCGCGCGAATTGGTCGTGCAGGAACAGCCCCCGCAGGCTGCCGTCGGCGTCGAAGACCTCGAAGGCGACCACGTCCGGGTGGTAGACGGGCAGATCGTCGCGGCGCTCGAAGCGCAGCCCGAACAGGCGGCCCGCGCAGTCGAAGGCGGCCTGCATCATGCGGCCGAGCTCGAAGTAGGGCTTGAGCTCGGCGTCGTCGAGGGCGTAGCGCTCGCGGCGCACGCGCTCGGCCCAGTAGCGCCAGTCCCACTCGCGCAGCGGGCGCCCGGCCTCGGCCGGCAGGGCGGCGTCGCGCAGCGCCTCGAGCGCGCGGCGCTCGGCCAGCGCCTGTGGCACGGCACGCTGCCACACGGCCTGCAGCAGCGCGTCGACGCGCTCGCGCGTGCCGGCCATGGTGTCGGCCAGGGCGAAGTCGGCGTAGCAGGCATGGCCCATCAGGCCCGCGAGTTCATGGCGCAGGCGCAGGATCTCGCGCACCAGCGGCCGGTTGTCGTGCGCGCCGCCCTCCTCGCCACGGCCCACCCAGGCGCGCCAGACCTGCTCGCGCAGGTCGGCCCGCTCGCTGGAGGTGAGGAAAGGCACGACCAGCGAGCGCGCCAGCGTCACCACCGCGCCGGGCAGCCCGCGCTCCTGCGCCGCCTGCCGCGCGGCGGCGCGCACGAAGGGCGGCAGGCCGGCCATGGCCGCGGCATCGGGCAGCGGCAGGTGCCAAGCGGCCTCGGCGTGCAGCACGTTCTGCGCGAAGCGGGTCTGCAGCTCGGCCAGGGCCTGCATCAGCTCGGCATGACGGCGGCGCTGCGGCCCAGGCAGGCGGGCGCCGCTGCGCACGAAGTCGAGGTGCTGGCGTTCCAGCAGACGCAGCGATTCGGCATCGAGGCCCAGCGTGGCCCGACGCTCGTGCAGCGCGTCGAGCCTCGCGAAGAACGCGGCGTCGGTGTAGATGGCGCTGTGGTGCGCGGCCAGCGGCGCTGCCAGGCGTCGCTGCACGGCCTGCAGCGACTCCGAGGTGGCCGAGGCGCACAGCGTGTGGAACAGCGCCACGATGCGCGACAGGCGGGCGCCGCTGCGGTCGAAGGCGGCGCAGGTGTTGTCGAAGTCGGGCGGCGAGGCCTGCGCGCCCAGGGCCGCGACGGCCTCGCGGTGCTCGCGCATGGCCTGCTCGAGTGCCGGCTCGAAGTGCACCGGCTCGATGGCCTCGAAGGGCGGCAGCCCGTGGGGCGCAAGCCCTTCCGCCAGCAGCGGCTGGCCTTGCAACGGCGCGCTCAACGGCCGGCCTTGATGGCGATCTCGTCGTCTTCGCGGTAGCGGCGGTCGGCACAGCCGGCCACCCAATCCTTGCGCTCGCCTTCGAGTCGCGCACCAGCCTCGTTCCAGGCCTGGTTGCGGGCGTTCCACTCCTGCACGACGGCCTCGACCTGCTTGACCTTCGCGTTGAAGGGCGCGACGGTGCGCTCGTTGTCGGCTGCCAGGGCGACGCGCTCTGTCTCGAGTTCCGCCTGCGACTTCTGCAGCGCCTCGCGCTCGGTGTTCAGACGGACGCGTTCCCGCTCGCCGGCCGAACCCGCCGGCGGGCGGGCGTTGAACGCCTCGATCTCGCGGTTCCACTGGGCGACGCGCTGGGCATGGGTCTCCGAGCGGGAACGGAACTCACTGGCGCGAGCGACCACGATATCGACCTGTTGCCTCTCGGCACGCAGCGCGTCCTGCCTCGCCCGGATGTCATCGCGCTCGCGATCGAGCGGCGCGCGTGCGCCCTGGTGCTCGGCCAGGCGGGTGCGGATGGTCTCTTCCCGGCTCAGGCACTCGCGGAGTTCGTCGCGGGTAAGGATGGGCTGGCGCGACACCGTGCCGGTGCCGCCACCGAGGGTGGCCGTGCGATCGGCCGCGGCGGCGGGGGCCGCCGGGGCCGCCGGGGCGGCCGGCTTCGCGGCGGGCTTCGCGGCCGGCGCGGCAGGCTTAGCCGCGGGGCGCGCCGGGGTGGTGGCCGTCTGCGCCGCGGCGTGCGTCAGCGGCAAGGCGGTGCTGGCCAGCAGCAACAGCAGCGATGTGAGCTTCATGCGGAGGGGTACCTCGGTCTCGGTCGGAGCATCACCCGCAGGACGCGCAGGAGGTTCCGTGGGGGAACCCCAGGGCCGGGGCGCGACGGGCGGTCGCAGAGCGGGAAGGCGGCGGATTCTGCCACCCTTGCCCCGGCGGCGAGCCCCGGCCACACTTCGGGTTCGCCCTCGGTGACACTGCCGGATGCCCCGATGTTCAAGAAGCTGCTGAAAGCCCTGTTCACCGCCGTGGCCGTGCTCGGCCTGGTGCTGACGGTCGGCAGCCTGCTGCTGTCGGGCCGCTTCGAGGTCGAGCGCCGCACTGTGATCGCCGCGCCGGCCGAGCGCGTGTTCGAGCAGGTGGCCGATCCCCGCCGCTGGAAGGACTGGTCGGTGTGGACCCGCCGCGACCCGGCCATGCAGATCCGCTACGACGGCCCGACCAGCGGCGCCGGCGCCGCGTGGTCGTGGACCAGCGCCTCCGAAGGCAACGGGCGCATGAGCTTTACCGAGGCCGAACCGGCGCGGCGCCTGGCCTACGAGCTGACTTTCGAGGGCTTCGGCGGCGTGTCCAGGGGCGAGATGCTGCTCTCCCCCGCTGCCGGGGGCACCGAGTTGCGCTGGACCATGCGCGGCGACATGGGCGGCAACCCCATGTTCCGCTGGGTGGCCCTGTTCGCCGACCGCCGCGTGGGCGGCGACTTCGACGACAGCCTGGCCACGCTGAAGGCCCGCCTCGAACAGCGTTGATGGCGCGGGGCCCTGCCGCCGCGGCGCACGCAGCGCCTGTGGCACAGTGCCACCCCGCCCCCTGCCCTGCGGCGTCGCCCCCGGCCCGCCGAACCCCGATGCCCCGCCCCCGGAACGCGCCATGGCGCTGAAGTCCACCATCTACAAGGCCGCCGTGCAGGTGGCCGACATGGATCGCAGCGTCTACGCCACGCACCAGCTGACGCTGGCCCTCCACCCCTCCGAGACCGAGGAGAGGCTCATGGTGCGGGTGCTGGCGCACGCGCTGCTGGCCGACGGCGGCGACGGCGCCGACGCGCTGCAGGCGGCGCGCGGCCTGTCCGACGCCGACGAACCCGACCTGTGGCAGCACGACCTCTACGGCCAGCTGCTGCAGTGGGTGGAGGTCGGCCAGCCCGACGACCGCCGACTGGCCAAGGCCTGCGGCCGCGCCGACCGCGTGAGCGTGTTCGCCTACGCCAGCAGCGTGCCGGTGTGGTGGTCGGCCCTGCGGGGCAAGGTGACGCGGCTGGCCAACTTAGCGGTGTGGCAGCTGCCGTCGGCGCAGAGCCAGGCCCTGGCCGGCCTGGCCCAGCGCTCGATGCAGCTGCAGGTGACGGTGCAGGACGGCCTCGTCTGGGTGGCCGACTCGTCCCAGTCGATCGAAGTCCAACCCCACCGCCTGTGGCCCGAGGTCCGATGACACCGAAACCCCGTTTCCGGGCAGTCCTGGCCGTCCTGGCCCTGCTGTGCCTGCCACTGCACATGCCGCTCGCGGCACCCACCCCCGCCGCCCCCATGAGCACCGACAACGACCCCCACCTCTGGCTCGAAGACGTCATGGGCGAGCGTGCCCTGGCCTGGGTGCGCGAGCGCAACGCGACCACCGAGGCCGCGCTGACGGCGCGCCCCGGCTTCGCCGAGCGCGAGAAGACCAT
>JBKDQY010000215.1:0-5311 GCA_046341655.1 Betaproteobacteria bacterium
CCCTGGGTGCTGCTGCCCATGGCGGTGGTGGCCTTCGGCTGGCTGCTCGGCGACCTGGCCGGCATCAACGCCGTCACGCAACTGGCGGTGACGGCGCTGCTGGTGCTGGCCGTGCCGGCGGTGCTGGGCCTGGCGGTGGCGAGGCGGCTGATGTTCCCGCTGGGCTTCCTGTTCTTCATGGTGCCCATCGGCGAGTTCACCACCGGCGTGATGATGGAGTGGACGGCCGACTTCACCGTCTGGGCCCTGCTGGTCACCGGCGTGCCGGTGTACCGCGAGGGCCTGCAGTTCATCATCCCCTCGGGCGCCTGGAGCGTGGTCGAGGCCTGCTCGGGCGTGCGCTACCTGATCGCCAGCTTCATGGTGGGCACGCTGTTCGCCTACCTGAACTACAGCTCGCCCGTGCGGCGCTGGGTGTTCGTGGGCATCTCCATCGTCGTGCCCATCGTCGCCAACTGGGTGCGCGCCTACATGATCGTGATGCTGGGCCACCTGTCGGGCAACAAGCTGGCCGTCGGAGTCGATCACCTGGTCTACGGCTGGGTGTTCTTCGGCGTCGTCATCGGCATCATGTTCGTGATCGGTGCGCGCTGGCAGGAGCCGGCGGCCGCGCCGCGGGCCCCCGACGCGGCCGATGCCGTGGGCACCGCCGCACCGGCGGCGCGCGTGTGGCAGGCTGCCGCACTGGCTGCCGCCACCGTGGCACTGGCCCCGGCGGCGGCGTGGGCGCTGCAGCACCCGACGGACAGGCCCCCGTTGGTGCTGACGCTACCCATGCTGGCCGGTGCCACCGACGCCCCCGACCAGGCGCTGAAGCTGCCGCCGCACTTCGAGGGTGCGGCAGCCCAGGCGCACCGCGTGTACGCAGGCGAAGGCGGCGAGGTCACGGTGCACGCGGCCTATTTCCGCCACCAGGGCTACGGCACCAAGGTGACGAGTTCGATGAACTATCTGATCCCCTCGGACGACCGCCACTGGAACCGCGTGGCCTTCGGCGTGGCGCGCGTGCCGGTGCCCGCCCTCGGGAGCGACCCGTTGGCGATGCGGGCCCACGAACTGATCGGCGGCCGCACCGCCAGCACCGTGGGGCGCGAGCACCTGGAGGTGCGGCAGGTCTACTGGGCCGGCGGCCGCCTGGAGCACCGCAGCACCTGGGCCACGGCCTGGGGCCTGCTGGGCCGGCTGACCGGCCGGGGCGACGACGCGGCCATGCTCACCTTCTACGCCGACGGCCAGAACCCCGAGGCGGCCCGCCGCGTCGAGGCCTTCGTCGGCCAGCACCTGCCGGCCCTGGTGGCGCACCTGGAGCAGGTGCGCGCCGCGCCGCGCTGAAGCGCGGCCCACACACACCCTGCACCTCAGACTGGGAGATCCACCATGAACACCCTAGCAGTCATCGGCCTCGGCTACGTGGGCCTGCCGCTCGTCGTCGAGTTCGGCAAACACGTTCGCACCATCGGCTTCGACATCGCGCAGCACAAGGTCGACGCCTGCCAGCGCGGCACCGACCCCAGCCGCGAGCTCACCGACGAGCAGATGGCCGAGGCCCGCAACGCCATCTACACCAGCGACCCCGCCCTGCTCGGCGAGGCCGACATGATCATCGTGGCCGTGCCCACGCCGGTGGACGAGGCCCACATTCCCGACTTCCGCCCGCTCATCGGCAGCAGCACCAGCGTGGGCCGCCACATGAAGAAGGGCGTCACCGTCATCTACGAGAGCACCGTGTACCCCGGCGCCACCGAGGAGGTGTGCATCCCGGTGCTCGAGCGCGAGAGCGGCCTGAAGTGGAAGCAGGACTTCTTCGTCGGCTACAGCCCCGAGCGCATCAACCCCGGCGACAAGGAGCACACGCTCACCAAGATCCTGAAGATCGTTTCCGGCGACACGCCCGAGACGCTGGACAAGGTGGCCAAGCTGTACGAGAAGATCATCGTGCCCGGCGTGCACCGCGCCAGCAGCATCAAGGCCGCCGAGGCCGCCAAGGTGATCGAGAACACCCAGCGCGACCTGAACATCGCGCTGATGAACGAGCTGGCCATCATCTTCGAGAAGATCGGCATCGACACGTCCGAGGTGCTCGAGGCCGCCGGCACCAAGTGGAACTTCCTGAAGTTCAAGCCGGGCCTGGTGGGCGGCCACTGCATCGGCGTGGACCCGTACTACCTCACGCACAAGGCCGACATGCTGGGCTACCACCCGCAGGTCATCCTGGCCGGCCGGCGCATCAACGACGGCATGGGCAAGTTCATCGCCGAGCAGACGATCAAGAACATGATCGCCTCGGGCAGCTACATCAAGGGCGCCCGCGTCAACGTGCTGGGCCTGACCTTCAAGGAGAACTGCGGCGACCTGCGCAACAGCAAGGTCATCGACATCATCCGCGAGCTGCAGAGCTACGGCGTGGAAGTGCACGTCACCGACCCGCAGGCCACCAGCGAGGAGGCGGTGCACGAGTACGGCGTGCCGCTCACGCCCTGGGCCGATCTGCCGCGCGCCGACGCCATCGTGGCCGCGGTGGCGCACCGAGAGTGCATGGCGCTCACGCCCGAGGACTTCAGCCGCAAGCTCGTGAAGGGTGGTGCCTTCATCGACGTGAAGGCCATCTTCGACCAGCAGGCGCTGCAGGCGGCGGGCTACCGGGTGTGGCGGCTCTGACTGGGGCCGCGGGCCCTCCCGCTCGGTCTGAGCCCCCCGCCGCTCGGGCCGAGCCCCTCGCCTCTCGGGCTGAGCCCCTCGCCGCTCGGGCTGAGCCCCCCTCCGTTCGGGCTGAGCCCCCCTCCGTTCGGGCTGAGCCTCCCTCCGTTCGGGCTGAGCCCCCCCTCCGTTCGGGCTGAGCCTGTCGAAGCCCTGCCACTCACGTGCCCGACCCCCGCCCGCTGATCTGCCACGTCGTCTACCGCTTCGCCGTGGGCGGCCTGGAAAACGGCGTCGTCAACCTCGTCAACCACCTGCCCGCCAATCGCTGGCGCCACGCGGTGGTGTCGCTGACCGACATCGACGCCGCCTTCGCCGCGCGCATCCGCACGCCCGGCGTGGCCCTGCACGCGCTGCACAAGCCGCCGGGGCAGGGCTTCAAGCAGTGGCCTGCCCTGGCTAGCCTGTTCCGCCAGCTGCGCCCCGCGATCGTCCACACCCGCAACCTCGCTGCGCTCGAAGCCCAGCTGCCCGCCTGGTGGGCCGGCGTGCCCGGCCGCGTGCACGGAGAGCACGGCCGCGACGCCGAAGACCCCGACGGCACCAGCCGCAAGCACCAGTGGATGCGCAGGGCCTACCGCCCCTTCGTGCACCACACCATCGCGCTGGGCCGCGAGCTGGCCGACTACAGCGCGCAGCGCATCGGCGTGGCGCCCGGGCGGCTGCACACCGTGTACAACGGCGTCGATACGGAGCGTTTCAGGCCGACGCCCGACGGCCGGCGCGCGCCGCTGGCCGGCAGCCCTTTCAACGACCCCGGGCTGTGGGTGGTGGGCACCGTGGGCCGCATGCAGACCGTGAAGGCCCAGCCCGTGCTGGCCCGCGCCTTCGTGCTGGCACTGCAGCAGCAGCCGGCGCTGCGCCAGCGCCTGCGCCTGGTGCTGGTGGGCGATGGCCCGCTGCGCGACGAGTGCGAAAGCGTGCTGCGCGAGGCCGGCACGGCCGCTCTGGCCTGGTTCGCGGGCGAACGAGGCGATGTGCCGGATGTCATGCGCGGGCTGGATTGTTTCGTGCTGCCGTCTCTGGCCGAGGGCATCTCCAATACCATCCTGGAGGCCATGTCCAGCGGCCTGCCCGTGCTGGCCACGGCCGTGGGGGCCAACAGCGAGCTGGTGGTGCCGGGCGCCACGGGGCAACTGGTGCCCCCGGGCGATGCCGGCGCACTGGCCGAGGGGCTGGTGCAGATGGCGCAGGATGCAGCCAGTGCGGCGGCCCTTGGCCGGGTTGGGCGGCAGCGGGTGGAGCAGCAGTTCAGCCTGGGCTCCATGGTGGCGGCTTACGAGAGCGTGTACCAGCGGGTGCTGACAGCCCCGCGCCAGGAGTGAAGTTCCAGCATGTGCGGCATCACCGGCATCTTCGACACCCGCGGCACCCGGGCCGTGCACGTGCCCTCGCTGCAGCGCATGAACGACTCGCAGCACCACCGCGGCCCTGACGAAGGCAGCGTTCATGTCGAGCCCGGCGTGGGCTTCGGACACCGCCGCCTGAGCATCATCGACATCGCCACCGGCCAGCAGCCCCTCTTCAACGAAGACGGCAGCGTGGCCATCGTCTTCAACGGCGAGATCTACAACTACCAGTCGCTGATCCCCGAGCTGCAGGGCCTGGGCCACGTGTTCCACACCAAGAGCGACACGGAGTGCATCGTGCACGCCTGGGAGCAGTGGGGCCCGGATTGCGTGCAGCGCCTGCGCGGCATGTTCGCCTTCGTCATCTGGGACCGCAACCGCCAGCAGCTCTTCATGGCGCGCGACCGCATGGGCGTGAAGCCGCTGTACTACGCACTGCTGGACGAAGGGACGCTGCTCTTCGGCAGCGAGCTCAAGAGCCTGATGGCCTACCAGGCCCCCGGCGGCGTGGCGCTCAAGCGCGACATCGACCCGCTGGCGCTGGAGGAGTACTTTGCGCTCGGCTACGTGGCCGAGCCGCGCACCGTGTTCCGCCAGGCGAAGAAGCTGCCGCCGGGCCACTCGCTGGTGGTGCAGCGCGGCCAGGCCATGGGAGAGCCGCGCGAGTACTGGGATGTGCGCTTCACGCTCGACAACCCCATCGGCCTGGAAGACGCCTGCGCCGAGCTGACCGAGCGCCTGAAGGAGAGCGTGCGCCTGCGCATGATCGCCGAGGTGCCGCTGGGCGCGTTCCTCTCGGGCGGCGTGGACAGCAGCGCCGTGGTGCAGGCCATGGCCGGCCTGAGCAGCGGCCCCGTCAACACCTGCAGCATCGCCTTCGACGACCCGCAGTTCAACGAGAGCGCCTTCGCGCAGATGGTGGCCGACCGCTACGCCACAAACCACCGCGTCGAGACGGTGGTGAGCGACGACTTCGACCTCATCGACACCCTGGCGCACCTGTACGACGAGCCCTACGCCGACAGCAGCGCCATTCCCACCTACCGCGTGTGCCAGCTGGCGCGCAAGCACGTGACGGTGGCGCTGTCGGGCGACGGCGGCGACGAGAACTTTGCCGGCTACCGCCGCTACCGCATGCACCTGATGGAAGAGCGCATGCGCTCGGCGCTGCCGGCCGGCATCCGCCAGCCTGTGTTCGGGCTGCTGGGGCGCGTGTACCCCAAGGCCGACTGGGCGCCGCGCGTGCTGCGCGCCAAGACCACCTT
>JBKDQY010000216.1:0-3008 GCA_046341655.1 Betaproteobacteria bacterium
GCGAGTTCGAATCCCGCCACCCCGACCATTGATCAGCATGAGCCCGGTACCGCAAGGTGCCGGGCTTTTTGCTGTGCGCGCGGGCGTGCCGGCCGCCCCGCTCACAACGCGGCCGCCAGCCGCGTGCCCTGGTCGATGGCGCGCTTGGCGTCGAGCTCGGTGGCCTGGTTGGCGCCGCCGATCAGGTGCACCGCCAGGCCCGCCGCCGCCAGCGGCGCCTGCAGCTCGCGCAACGGCTCCTGGCCGGCGCACAGCACCACGGTGTCGCACTCGATGATCTGGCCGTCCTTGCGACCTTCGCCGTAGGTGACGAACAGGCCGCCGCGCGTGATGCGCTCGTAGTTGACGCCGCCGATCCTCTCCACCCGCTTCATCTGCAGCGCCGCGCGGTGGATCCACCCGGTGGTCTTGCCCAGCCCCTTGCCCGGCTTGCCGACCTTGCGCTGCAGCAGCGTCACCTGCCGCGCCGGCGTCGCGGGCCGCGGCGGCACGACGCCGCCGCGCACTTCGGCCGGGTCGGCCACGCCCCACTCGGCCAGCCAGGCCGGCAGGTCCAGCGTCGGCGAGTGGCCCGGCGGCGTGACCAGGAACTCGGCCACGTCGAAGCCGATGCCGCCCGCACCGACGATGGCCACGCGCTCGCCCACCGGCGCGCCGCGCAGCAGCACGTCGACGTAGCTCAGCACCGGCGCCCCCTCGTCGGCAGGGATGCGCGGGTCGCGCGGCGTCACGCCAGTGGCCAGGATCACGCCGTCGGGCCGCGACGCGGCCAGCACCTCGGCCGTGGCGCGCGTGTTCAGGTGCAGCCGCACGCCGGTGGCCTGGAGCCGGCGACCGAAGTAGCGCAGCGTCTCGCTGAACTCCTCCTTGCCCGGAATGCGGCAGGCCATGTTGAACTGGCCGCCGATGCGGTCGGCAGCCTCGTACAGGTCGACCACGTGCCCGCGCTCGGCCAGCGCCGTGGCCGCCGCCAGCCCCGCCGGGCCCGCGCCCACCACGGCATACCGCTTGCGCCGCACGGCCGGCGTCAGCACGAGCTCGGTCTCGCGAACGGCGCGGGGATTGACGAGGCAGCTCGCGATCTTGTTCTGGAAGGCGTGGTCCAGGCAGGCCTGGTTGCAGGCGATGCAGGTGTTGATGTCCTGCGCGCGGCCCTCGCGCGCCTTGGCCACGAAGTCGGGGTCGGCCAGCAGCGGCCGCGCCAGGCTCACCAGGTCGGCGCTGCCGTCGGCCAGCAGCTGCTCGGCCAGCTCGGGCGTGTTGATGCGGTTGCTCGTCACCAGCGGCACCGTCACGCCGCGCGCTCGCAGCGCCTCGCGCATCTGCCTCGTCACCCAGGCGAAGGCCCCGCGGGGCACGCTGGTGGCGATGGTGGGCACGCGCGCCTCGTGCCAGCCGATGCCGGTGTTGATGAGGGTGGCACCGGCCCGGGCCACCGCCTCGCCAAGCTGCACCGCCTCGTCCCAGCTGCTGCCGCCGGGGATGAGGTCGATCATCGACAGGCGGTAGATGAGGATGAAGTCCGGGCCCACGGCCTCGCGCACGCGCTGCACGATCTCCAGCGCCAGCCGCATGCGCTTGGCATAGCTGCCGCCCCACTCGTCGCTGCGCTGGTTGGTGTGCGACACCAGGAACTGGTTGATGAGATAGCCCTCGCTGCCCATCACCTCCACGCCGTCGTAGCCGGCCTCGCGCGCCAGCGCGGCGCAGCGCACGAAGGCGCGGATCTGCCGTTCGATGCCGCGCGCCGACAGCTCGCGCGGCGTGAACGGCGAGATCGGGCTCTGGATGCGCGAGGGCGCCACGCACAGCGGGTGGTAGCCGTAGCGGCCGGTGTGCAGGATCTGCAGCGCGATCCTTCCGCCCTCGGCGTGCACGGCGTCGGTCACCTCGCGGTGGCGCCGTGCCGCACCGTGCGTGGCCAGCGTGCCGGCGAAGGGCTTGGCCCAGCCCTCGATGTTGGGCGCGAAGCCGCCGGTCACGATCAGCCCCACGCCGCCGCGCGCGCGCTCGGCGAAGTAGGCGGCCATCGCGCTGAAGTGCTTGCGGCCGTCCTCCAGGCCGGTGTGCATGCTGCCCATGAGCACCCGGTTGGGCAGGGTGGTGAAACCCAGGTCCAGCGGGGCCAGCAGGTGGGGGTAGGGGCTCATCGCGGTCTCTTCAAGCAAAAAGGCCCGCCGTCGGGCGACGGCGGGCCGCGTGCGGGGTGGCCGGGTCTACTTCGAGGCCGCCGGCGACGCCGCCGGGGCGGTTGGCATCGCTGCCGGCTGCGCGGCGGCCGGTGCCGTCACGGCCGCCGGCGCGGCGTGCGAGGCCGCCGGCTTGGTGGCCGCGCTCATCGGCAGCAGCGGCACGATCAGCAGCGCCACCAGGTTGATGATCTTGATCAGCGGGTTCACGGCCGGACCGGCGGTGTCCTTGTAGGGGTCGCCCACGGTGTCGCCCGTCACGGCCGCCTTGTGCGTGTCGCCGCCCTTCTTGTGCAGCGTGCCGTTGGCGTCGGTGAAGCCCTCTTCGATCAGCTTCTTGGCGTTGTCCCAGGCGCCGCCGCCGGTGCACATGCTGATGGCGACGAACAGGCCGGTGATGATGGTGCCCATCAGCAGGCCGCCCAGCGCCGCCGGCCCGAGGATCAGGCCCACCAGGATGGGCACGACCACCGGCAGCAGCGACGGGATCATCATCTCCTTGATGGCCGCGGTGGTGAGCATGTCGACCGCCGCGCTGTAGTCGGGCGTGCGCTTGCCGGCCATGATCTGGCCGTCGGCGAACTGGCGCCGCACCTCCACCACCACGCTGCCGGCGGCGCGGCCCACGGCCTCCATCGCCATCGCGCCGAACAGGTAGGGGATGAGGCCGCCGATGAACAGGCCCACGATCACCTGGTGGTTGCTCAGGTCGAAGGTCACGAGCATGCCGCGCGCCTCGAGCGCGTGCGTGTAGTCGGCGAACAGCACCAGCGCCGCCAGGCCCGCCGAGCCGATGGCGTAGCCCTTGGTCACCGCCTT
>JBKDQY010000217.1:0-4807 GCA_046341655.1 Betaproteobacteria bacterium
GTGGCGTCGTCGAGGTTCTTCTTCCAGTTGAACGACGGGCTGCAGTTGTAGGCCAGCAGCTTGCCCGGGAACCTGTCGTGGATGGCATCGGCGAAGGCCTTCGCGAACGCCAGGTCGGGCTTGCCGGTCTCGCACCAGATCAGGTCGGCATAGGGCGCATAGGCCAGGCCGCGGCTGACCGCCTGATCCAGGCCGTTGCGCGTGCGGAAGAAGCCCTCCACCGTGCGCTCGCCGGTGCAGAAGGGCTTGTCGTTGTCGTCGACGTCGCTGGTGACGAGGTCGCCGGCCTCGGCGTCGGTGCGCGCCAGCAGGATGGTGGGCACGCCCATGGTGTCGGCCGCCAGGCGCGCCGCCACCAGCTTGCTCACGGCCTCGCGCGTGGGCACGAGCACCTTGCCGCCCATGTGGCCGCACTTCTTGGCGGCGGCGAGCTGGTCCTCGAAGTGCACGCCCGCGGCGCCGGCGTCGATCATCGCCTTCATCAGCTCGAAGGCGTTGAGCACGCCGCCGAAGCCGGCCTCGGCGTCGGCCACGATCGGGGCGAAGTAGTCGACGTCGTCCTTGCCCTCGCTCCACTGGATCTCGTCGGCGCGCTTGAAGGTGGCGTTGATGCGCTTGACGACCTTGGGCACCGAGTCCACCGAGTACAGGCTCTGGTCGGGGTACATCTCGCCGTTGCTGTTGGCGTCGCCGGCCACCTGCCAACCGCTCAGGTAGATGGCCTTCAGGCCGGCCTTCACCTGCTGCATGGCCTGGTTGCCCGTCAATGCGCCCAGGCTGTTGACGAAGGGCTCGGTGTTGAGCAGGTTCCACAGCTTCTCGGCGCCGCGCCGGGCCAGCGTGTGCTCGATCGGGAGGCTGCCGCGCAGGCGCACCACGTCGGCGGCGGTGTAGCCGCGCTTGATGCCCTTCCAGCGCGGGTTGCGGGCCCAGTCGGTCTCGAGGGCTTGGATCTGTTGCTGGCGGGTCTGCGGGCTCATGGCGGGGGCTCCTGGGGTGGGTTGAAGACCGGCCGGCGGGTGCCGGCGACTGGAGCCCAGTGTGGCCCATGCAGAGGCCTGTCAAACAACTTATGTCTTATAAAAGACAGTACCCATGAATCAATGAAATCAATGACTTGCGATCGCGTTTCCGCATCATGGAATCACCGTTCCCGATGCGCGACGCCGATGCGGCGCTGCAGCATCGACGCTTTCGCATCGTGGAAGGCTCGCTTCACCCGGCGAAACCGAGCCAGCGGGCGTACACCCGCGCCGCGAGCGCCTGGCTCGCCGCCAGGTGCCTCGCGGTGCCGGCGCGGAGGGCCGCGGCGTCGTGCCAGGTGGCGGCGATGGGACCCGTGCCGGACTCCGCTTCGGCCTCGGCGGCCCAGGCGTGCAGCTTGGGCCCGTCGACCTCGACGTGGAACTGCATCGCCAGGTGCGGTCCCAGCGCGAAGGCCTGGTGCGGGCAGGCGTCGCTCTGCCCCAGCGCCTCGGCGCCCGGTGGCAGGCCGAAGGCGTCGCGGTGCCACTGGAACAGCACCGGCGCGCCCTGCCCTGCACCGAACCAGGCGCGCGCGCCCGGCGTGTCGTGCAGCCGCACCGGGTGCCAGCCGCGCTCCGGCGCGGCCGATGCCACGACCGTCGCGCCCAGCGCGCGCGCCATCAGCTGGCCGCCCAGGCAATGGCCCAGCACCGGCACGCCGGCCGCCACGGCCTGGCGTATCAGTTCCTCGGCGCGCCGCAGCGAGGGCCGGTCGTCGTTGGCGCCCCATTCCCCGCCGAGCACGGCCAGCGCGCCGAAGCCGTCGATGCGCTCGGGGTAGTCGTCGCCCGCGGATGTGTGGCGCAGGTCGACCGGGCGGCCCTGGGCGGCCAGCCAGGTGGCCAGGAAGGCCGGCCCGTCGTCGGGCAGGTGCTGCAGAACGAGGACGGGCTTCATGTGCGCGTGGGGTCCGGGGCCGGCTGCCTATGATCGGCCGCGAGTGTGCCCGCAGCGGGCGCGCCGCCACGCCCGGAACCCACAGCCCATGTCCGACTTCGCCTACCTCTCCGACAGCCGCTTCCTCAAGGTGGGCCCGCCTGCCGCCGACACGCCCTGGGCCGTGGCGGGCGTGGCCTGGGACGGTTCCACCACCAACCGCAGCGGCGCGCGCATGGGGCCACGCGCCATCCGCGAGGCCAGCCACATGCTGTGCGACGGCACCCACCCGGTGTTCGACCTGGCGCCGCTGGGCCAGCTCGGCGACGTCGGCGACCTGCGCCTGCCCAACACCGGCCTGGAGCGCATGCGCGAGGTGCTGCAGCGCGAGGCCGCCGCGCTCCTGGCGCAGCACCGCATGCTGTGGCTGGGGGGCGACCACTCGATCACGCTGCCGCTGCTGCGCGAGTACCGCCGCCATCTGGGCCAGCCGCTGGCCGTGATCCACTTCGACGCCCACTGCGACACCTGGGCCGACCACATGGGCGAGCCCAGCGGACACGGCACCTGGGTGTACGAGGCAATGCAGGAAGGGCTGGTCGTCGACGCCTGCTTCACGCAGATCGGCATCCGCTCGGCCGGCGAGCGCGCGGCGCGCGACTACGTGCGCGACCGCGGCGGCCAGATCTTCGGCGCGCGCGAGCTGCGCGGGCTGGTCTCGGCGGCGCAGCTCGCGCCCGTGCTGCAGGCCATCCGCGGCCGCCTCGAGGCACACGGGCATCCGCCGCTGTACCTGAGCCTGGACATCGACTGCCTGGACCCCGCCTACGCACCCGGCACCGGCACGCCCGAGCCCGGCGGCCTGAGCAGCGCGCAGGTGCTGACGATCCTGGAGGAACTCTCGGACCTGCCCTTCGTGGGTATGGACTGCGTGGAGGTCGCGCCGCCCTACGACCACGCCGAGCTCACCAGCCAGGCGGCGGCGCACTTCGTGTGGACTTTCCTTTGCGGTCAACTGGCTCGACACCCCGCCGGCCGGACGCGGCCCGCGTGAGCGCCGCAGCCATGTTCAGTCCGGCAGCGGCAGCGCCGTCGTGCGCTTGACGGTGCGCAGCACCAGCATCGAGTTGCTGCGCACCACACCGGGCAGGCGTGCCAGCACCTCGGCGTGGAAGCGTTCCAGGTCCTCGGCATCGCGGTAGGTGAAGCGCACCAGGTAGTCGTTGGCGCCCGCCACGTAGTGGCAGTCAAGGATCTCGGACGTGTCGGCCACGGCCTGCTCGAAGGCCTGGCGCACGGCGGGCTGCGTGCTCTCGAGGTTGATGATGGTGTAGCTGGTGCCTGGCCGGCCGATGGCACGGGGGTTCAGCAGCGCCACGTAGCCGGCAATGACGCCCGCGTCCTCCAGCGCCTTCACCCGGCGCAGGCAGGCGCTGGGGCTCAGGTGCACCTGCTGCGCCAGGGCCTGGTTGGAGATCCGGCCCTCGCGCTGCAGCGCGGCCAGGATGGCCCTGTCGATCGCATCCAATTGCACGGGTGGCGTCGAGGTTTGCATGTTCTTGCGTGAATCCGAGGTCTGGCCGCAGGGGATTGTGCCGCTCAGGGTTGCCCCGGTCCAGCTTGGCAAGCACATTGCGCGCGCCGCTGGCTAGACTGCGAGGGCGTTTCCGCACGCTCCGCCAGTGCCAGGAGGTTCCGCCATGAACAAAGCCCTCGACCCCGCCCTGATGCAGGCCGCCGAAGCCACCGGCAGCCAGATGCCGGCATCCATGAACGCCTACTGGATGCCCTTCACGGCCAACCGGCAGTTCAAGAAGGCCCCGCGCCTGCTGGCCCGCGCCAGCGGCATGCACTACTGGGACGTGCACGGCCGCGAGGTGCTCGACGGCGTGGCCGGCCTGTGGTGCGTGAACGCCGGCCACAACCGGCCGCGCATCACCGCCGCCATCCAGGCCCAGGCCGCCGAGATGGACTTCGCCCCGCCGTTCCAGATGGGCCACCCCAAGGCCTTCGAGCTGGCCGAGCGCGTGGCCGCGCTGGCGCCGGCCGGCATGGGCAAGGTGTTCTTCGCCAACAGCGGCAGCGAGGCCGTGGACTCGGCGCTGAAGATGGCGCTGGCCTACCACCGCGTGCGCGGCGAGGGCACGCGCACGCGGCTGATCGGCCGCGAGCGCGGCTATCACGGCGTCAACTTCGGCGGCATCTCGGTGGGCGGGATGATCGGCAACCGCAAGACCTTCGGCCTGGCCGTGGCCGGCACCGACCACATGCGCCACACGCACGACCCGGCGCGCAACGCCTACAGCCAGGGCCAGCCGGCGCACGGCGCCGATTTCGCCGACGACCTGGACAAGCTGGTCGCGCTGCACGACGCCAGCAACATCGCCGCCGTCATCGTCGAGCCCATCGCCGGCAGCACCGGCGTGCTCATCCCGCCCGCGGGCTACCTGCAGCGCCTGCGCGAGATCTGCACGAAGCACGGCATCCTGCTGATCTTCGACGAGGTCATCACCGGCTTCGGCCGCACGGGCCAGCCCTTCGCGGCGCAGACCTTCGGCGTCACGCCGGACATGATCACCTGCGCCAAGGGCCTGACCAACGGCGCCGTGCCGATGGGCGCGGTGATCGTGCGCGACGAGATCCACGACGCCTTCATGACCGGGCCCGAGCACCTGATCGAGTTCCCGCACGGCTACACCTACTCGGGCCACCCGCTGGCCTGCGCCGCGGGCATCGGCACGCTGGACACCTATGCCGAGGAAGGCCTGCTGACGCGCGCCGACCCCGCTCCGGGCGGCATCGCGGCCTACTTCGCGGCCGGCGTGCACTCGCTCAAGGGCGAGCCGCACGTCATCGACGTGCGCAACTTCGGCCTCGTCGGCGGCATCGAGCTGCAGGCCATCGC
>JBKDQY010000218.1:0-3613 GCA_046341655.1 Betaproteobacteria bacterium
GACAGGCTCAGCCCGAACGGGTCAGGGGCACCGCTGGCCGCGACGCGCGGTGCCGGAAGCGCGAGAGGCTTCGACAGGCTCAGCCCGAACGGGTCAGGGGCATCGCCTGCCGCGACGCGCGGTGCCGCAAGCGCGCGAGGCTTCGACAGGCTCAGCCCGAACGGGTCAGGGGCACCGCCTGCCGCGACGCGTGATGCCGCGAGCGCGGGAGGCTTCGACAGGCTCAGCCCGAACGGGTCACCGCGAACGCCCGCCCAGGGCCGAGTTCCGTCCATCGGATCGCCCCCCACTAGCATCGGCGCATGGAATCGACACCCCCTCCAGACCAGGTGGCCGTGGCGCAGGCCGCTGCGCGCATCGCGGGCGACGTGCGCCAGACCCCGCTGCTGAAGTTGCCCGCAGCCTCGCTGGGCCTGGCCACCCGAGCCACACTGTGGCTCAAGCTTGAGCAGCTGCAGCGCGGCGGCAGCTTCAAGGCCCGCGGCATGTTCAACCGGCTGCGCGCCCAGCCGCTGCCGGCCGCCGGCGTGGTCATCGCCTCCGGCGGCAATGCCGGCATCGCCGCGGCCACGGCGGCGCAGGCGCTGGGGGTGCGGTGCGAGGTGTTCGTGCCCGAGCTCGCCAGCGAGGCCAAGCGCGCCGCGCTGCGCGCCCGCGGTGCCGTGCTGGTGGTCGGCGGGGCCGCCTACGCCGACGCGCTGGCGGCCAGCCTGCAGCGCCAGCAGCAGACCGGGGCGCTGATGCTGCACGCCTACGACCAGCCCGAGGTCGTGGCCGGTGCGGGCACGCTGGCGGCCGAGGTCGAAGCCGAGGCCGGCGTGCCCGACCGCGTGCTCGTCAGCGTCGGCGGCGGCGGCCTGCTTGGCGGCCTGCTGGCGCAGTGGGGCGGGCGGTGCCGCGTGGAGGCGCTGGAACCCGTGGGTGCGCCTACGCTGCACGCGGCGCTAGCGGCCGGTGAGCCGGTGGACGTGGCCGTGGGGGGGCTGGCCGCCGACGCGCTGGGCGCGCGGCGCATCGGCGCCATCGCCTGGAGCCTGGTGCAGCAGCACGGCGTGCACAGCCACCTGGTGCCCGAGGCCGCCATCACCGCCGCGCAGCGCGCGCTGTGGGCCGAGCTGCGCCTGGCCGTGGAGCCCGCCGCGGCGCTGCCGCTGGCGGCGCTGCAGGCCGGCCTGGTACGGCCGGCGGCCGGCGAGCGCGTGCTGCTGGTGGTGTGCGGCGCCAACGTGGACCCCGGCACCCTGGCCTGATGCCGGCGCCAGGCGGCCCGCGGCGGGGCGGTTGATAGCATGCCCGGCATGAACTTCGTCCACCTGCGTACCCACACCGAGTACTCCGTCGCCGACGGCATGCTGCGCATCGACGCGCTGGCCGCCGCGGCGCGGGCCGACGGGCAGGGCGCCTGCGCCATCACCGACCTCGGCAACCTGTTCGGCGCCGTCAAGTTCTACAACGCCTGCCGCAGCCAGGGCGTCAAGCCGCTGCTGGGCGCCGACGTGTGGCTGGAGCACGCCGCCGGCCCCGACAAGCCCGCGAGCCGGCTGCTGCTGCTGGTGCAGGACCGCACCGGCTACCTCAACCTGTGCGAGCTGCTGGCGCGCGCCTGGGTGGGCAACGTGCATCGCAACCAGGCGCTGCTGAAGTGGGCCTGGCTGGCCGAGCGCGGCGAGGGCCTCATCGCGCTGTCGGGCGCCGACGGCGGGCCGGTAGGGCAGGCCCTGCTGGCGGGCGAGGCCGATCGCGCCGCGCACCTGGCACAGCGCCTGGCGGAACTGTTCCCTGGCCGCTTCTTCATCGAGCTGCAGCGCGCCGGCCTGCCCACGAACGAGGCCCACGTGCGCGCCGCCGTGCCGCTGGCCGCGCGGCTGCAGCTGCCGGTGGTGGCCACGCACCCGGTGCAGTTCCTGGAGGCCGACGACTTCGACGCCCACGAGGCGCGCGTGTGCATCGCCGAGGGCGAGACGCTGGCCAATCCGCGGCGCGTCAAGCGCTTCACGCGCGAGCAGCACTTCCAGACGCAGGCGCAGATGCGCGAGCGCTTCGCCGACCTGCCCAGTGCCATCGCGCACACCGAGGTCATCGCGCAGCGCTGCAACCTGACGCTGGTGCTGGGCAAGCCGCAGCTGCCGGACTTCCCCACGCCCGTGGTCGACGGTGCCCCGCTGCCGCTGGAGGCCTACTTCCGCCAGGCCAGCCGCGAGGGCCTGGAGCGGCGCCTGGCCGCCCTGTACCCGGACCCCACGCGCCGGCAGGCCGAGAGGCCGCGCTACGTCGAGCGGCTCGAGTTCGAGCTGTCCACCATCGTGAAGATGGGCTTCCCGGGCTACTTCCTCATCGTCTCGGACTTCATCGTCTGGGCCAAGGAGCACGGCTGCCCCGTGGGCCCCGGGCGCGGCTCCGGCGCCGGCTCGCTGGTGGCCTATGCCCTCTTCATCACCGACCTCGACCCGCTGCAGTACCAGCTGCTGTTCGAGCGCTTCCTGAACCCCGAGCGCGTGTCGATGCCCGACTTCGACATCGACTTCTGCCAGGCCAACCGCGACCGCGTCATCGAGTACGTGAAGGACAAGTACGGCCGCGAGGCCGTGAGCCAGATCGCCACCTTCGGCACGCTGGCCGCCAAGGCCGCGCTGCGGGACGTGGGGCGCGTGCTGGGCATGGGCTACGGCCACGTCGACAGCGTGGCCAAGCTGGTGCCCGGGCTGCCCGGCAAGACCTACACCCTGGCCCGCGTGCCCGACGACCCGGCGCAGAAGGACGGCGGCGTCATCTACGTGCGCGAGGAGGTGCCCGAGCTCGAGCAGCGCGAGAAGGCCGAGGAGGAAGTCGCCGAGCTGCTGAGCCTGGCGGTGCGCGTGGAGGGCCTGGTGCGCAACGTGGGCATGCACGCCGGAGGCGTGCTGATCGCGCCGGGCCGCATCACCGACTTCTGCCCGCTGTACCAGCAGCCCGGCAGCGACAGCGCGGTCAGCCAGTACGACAAGGACGACGTCGAGGCCATCGGCCTGGTGAAGTTCGACTTCCTGGGCCTGGCCACGCTGACCATCCTGGAGCTGGCCAAGGACTTCATCCGCGCCCGCCGCACCGGCCGCGCTGCTTTCGCCTACGAGGCGCTGCCGCTGGACGACCCCCAGGTCTACCGCCTGTTCAGCGAAGGCCGCACCGAGGCCGTGTTCCAGTTCGAAAGCCGCGGCATGCAGGGCATGCTGCGCGAGGCCCGGCCCGCCCGGCTGGAGGACCAGATCGCGCTCAACGCGATGTTCCGCCCCGGACCGATGGAGAACATCCCGAGCTTCTGCGCGCGCAAGAACGGCAAGGAGCCGATCGAGTACCCGCACCCGCTGCTGGAGCCGGTGCTGGCCGAGACCTACGGCATCTTCGTCTACCAGGAGCAGGTGATGCAGGCCGCGCAGGTGCTGGGCGGCTACTCGCTGGGCGGCGCCGACCTGCTGCGCCGCGCCATGGGCAAGACGAAGCCCGAGGAGATGGCCAAGCAGCGCGTCACCTTCCGCGAGGGCGCGCAGGCGCAGGGCATCGGCGAAGCCAAGGCCGACGAGGTCTTCGACCTGATGGAGAAGTTCGCGGGCTACGGCTTCAACAAGAGCCATGCTGC
>JBKDQY010000219.1:0-14389 GCA_046341655.1 Betaproteobacteria bacterium
GCGCACGCGAGCGCAGCTGCTGGCGTGCGGCCCGGGCGTTGTCGGCCTCCACCAGGCCGGTCTCGGCCTTGCCGTTGGCGTCCAGGGCCTCGAACCGGTAGGCCGGCATCCTCAGTCCCGCGTCACGCGAATGACTTCCTCGAGCGAGGTGACGCCGGCCCTCACCAGCCGCTCACCGTCGTCGCGCATGGAGCGCAGCCCGCCGCGCTGCGCCGCGGCCAGCAGCTCGCTTTCGGGCGCGCGCTCGTGCACGAGCCCGCGGATGGCGTCGTCGGCCACCATGAGCTCGTACACGCCGGTGCGGCCCTTGTAGCCGGTGCCTCCGCAGGCCGGGCAGCCCACGGGGTGCCAGTGGCCGCGGTCGTCGGGCCGCTTGCAGGCCGGGCACAGCTTGCGCACCAGGCGCTGGGCCAGCGTGCCCAGCAGGCTGCTCGACAGCAGGTAGGGCTCGACGCCCATGTCCACCAGCCGCGTGACACTGCTGACGGCGTCGTTGGTGTGCACCGTGGCCAGCACCAGGTGGCCGGTCAGGCTGGCCTGGATGGCGATCTGCGCGGTCTCGAAGTCGCGGATCTCGCCGATCATGATGACGTCCGGGTCCTGGCGCAGGATGGCGCGCAGCGCCTTGCCGAACGTGAGCTCGATCTTCGGGTTGACCTGCGTCTGCCCGATGCCGGGCAGCTCGTACTCCACCGGGTCCTCCACCGTCAGCACGTTGGTGGTGGCGGTGTCGACGCGGCCCAGGCTGGCGTACAGCGTGGTCGTCTTGCCGCTGCCGGTCGGTCCGGTGACGAGCACGATGCCGTGCGGCTGCTGCACCAGGCGCTCGAAGGCCGAGAGCACCTCGCCGTCCATGCCCAGGCCCTCGAGCGTGAAGCGGCTCTCGGTCTTGTCCAGCAGCCGCAGCACCGCGCGCTCGCCGTGCGCGCTGGGCAGCGTCGACACGCGCACGTCGATGGCACGGCCGCCGAGGCGCAGCGAGATGCGCCCGTCCTGCGGCAGCCGCTTCTCGGCGATGTCGAGCTCGGCCATGATCTTCAGGCGGCTGATCAGCGCCGCGTGCAGCGCGCGGTTGGGCTGCACCACCTCGCGCAGCGTGCCGTCGACGCGGAAGCGCACGCTGCTGCTGCGCTCGTAGGGCTCGATGTGGATGTCGCTGGCGCCGTCCTTCGCGGCCTGCGTCAGCAGCGCGTTGAGCATGCGGATGATGGGCGCGTCGTCGGCCGCCTCGAGCAGGTCTTCCACCGCGGGCAGGTCCTGCATCATGCGGGACAGGTCCACGCCGCTCTCGACCTCGCCGATGACGGCCGCGGCACTGCCCTCGCCGCCGGCGTACACGGCCGCGATGCGCCCGGCCAGCGTGGCCGCGGCCTCGCGCTCGAAGCGCTGCACGGCGTGCAGCCGCGTCACCTCGGCCAGCGCGGCCAGCGGCGTGGTCTCGGCGGCCCACAGCGCGAGCTGCCCGCCGTCGTCCTCGAGCAGCAGCGTGTGGGCCTTGGCGAAGGCGTAGGGCAGCGGGTGGCGGGCCATGGCGCCGGCGTCCTCAGGGCGAGGCCGCGCCGCGCGGCGCCGCAGCCGGTGCAGGCGCCGGCGCGGCCGCGGGGGCCGGCGCCAGCGGCGGCAGCACCGGCGACTCGTTGATCGGCATCGCCACGCTGGGCGCGGGCTGCGCGCGCTGCTGCTGGGCGCGTATCTGGTCGTAGCGGTCCACGCTCAGGCGGCTGGCGCTGTCGGCGTCGCGCACCACCACCGGGCGCAGGAACACCATGAGGTTGGTGCGCCGGCGCTCGCGGCTCTCGCTGCGGAACAGCGCGCCGATCAGCGGGATGTCGCCCAGCAGCGGCACCTTGCTGCGCGTGGTGACGAAGCGGTCCTCGATGAGGCCGCCCAGCACGAGGATGGCACCGTCGTCCACCACCACCGTGTTCTCGATCGAGCGCTTGGTGGTGCTCGGGCCGGCGTTGCTGGTGCCGGCCGCCGTGGTCTCCTTGACGCTGCTCTGCTCCTGGAAGATCTGCATGCGCACCGCGCCGCCCTCGCCGATCTGCGGCTTGATGCGCAGCGTGATGCCGACGTCCTTGCGCTCGATGGTCTGGAACGGGTTGGTGGTGCTCCCGCCGCCCGTGTTGGTGAACTGCCCGGTGATGAAGGGCACGTTCTCGCCGACCACGATCTTGGCCTCCTCGTTGTCGAGGGTGATCAGGTTGGGCGTGCTGATGATGTTGGTGTCGCTCTGGCTCTGCAGCATGCGCGCCACCGCCGCCAGCGAGGTGACGCCGTTGATCACGCTCAGCAGGCCCAGGTTCAGGCCCTGGCCCAGGTTCACCTGGCCCTGCGCCGCCGAGGTGTTGATGTCGATGATGCTGGGCCGGCCGCTGGCGCCGAAGTTGGTGCCGGCGACGAGGCCGAAGCGGTCGCCGCTCTTGCCCAGCAGGCCCTGCCACTGGAAGCCGAAGTCGGCGCTGTCGCTGGGCGCGACCTCGACGATCATGCTCTCGATGTAGACCTGGGCGCGGCGGGTGTCGAGCTGATCGATCAGGGCGCGGACCTGCCGGTACAGCGGCTCGGGCGCGGTGATGATGAGGCTGTTGGTGGCGGGGTCGGCCTGCACGAAGCCGCCCGTGGTGGGCTGGCCCGCGCCCGACAGCGGCGCCGCCGCCGTCGCCGACACGCCGGGCTGGCCCGGCACGGCCGGGGCGACCGGGGCCGCCGCGCCCACCGACGACGTTCCGCCCCCGCCGCCGCTGCCGGGGAATGCGGCGCGGATCACCGTGGCCAGCCGCGTCGCGTCGGCGTTCTTCAGGTGCACCACGTACAGGCCGCCGGTCTCGCCGCCAGCGGCGCCCGGCCGGTCCAGCCGTGCGATGCTGGCGCGCAGCGTGGCCAGCCGCGCCGGATTGGCCGCGCGGATGATCAGCGCGTTGGCCCGCGAGTCGGCCAGCACCGTGATGGCGCCGCCGCCACCGCCCGGCACGCCGGCCACGCCCGGCACGCCGCCGGAGCCGCCGTCGGCCAGGCGCTGCACCAGCGGCGCCAGGTCGGCAGCCACCGCGTGCTGAAGCGGCACGATCTCGATGTCGGTGCCGCTGGGCTGGTCGAGCGCGGCGACGATCTGCCCGAGCCGGCGCAGGTTATCGGCGTAGTCGGTGATCACCAGCGAGTTGGTGCCCGGCGCCGCGTTGATGGTGTTGTTGGCGCTGATCAGCGGCCGCAGCACGGCCACCAGGTTGTTGGGGTTCTCGTAGCGCAGCGGGAAGATCTGCGTGATGACGGTGTCGCCGCGCGCCGGGGCCTCGCCCACGCTCACCGTGCCGGCCTGCAGCTTGGCGTCGGCCTCGGGCACCACCTTGAGCAGGCCGCCGCTTTCCACCACCGCGAAGCCCAGGCCGCGCAGTGCCGAGACGTAGCTGCTGTAGGCGTCGCGGATGCTCTGCGGCTGCTCGCTGTAGACGGTGATGCTGCCCTTGACGCGCGGGTCGACGACGATGTTGCGTTCGATCATGGCCGCGAAGGCACGCGACACGGCCTCGATGTCGGCGTTGACGAAGTTGACGGTCACCGGCGCGCGCGAGCGCGGGTTGATCGTCTGCGCCTGCAGCGGCGCGGCCGGCAGCGCCAGCACGCCGGCCAGCAGCACGGCCAGCAGGCGCTGCGCGCGCGGGCGGGTGGTCGGGCCCGGGGGCGTTGGCTTCATGGTCATCCGATCGAGATGAGGCTCACCGCGCCCTGGCGGCGGCCGATGAGGTTGAGCAGGTTGGCCAGCGCCGCCTCAGCCTCGGGCATGGCGCTGGCCTGGCCGCGGAAGCGCAGCCGGGGTGCCCACTCGCCCTGGCCGCTGAGCTGCAGCGCGCCCTGGTCGGTGGACAGCGCCAGCGTGGCGCCGCCGTCGTCGCGCGACTGCACGCTCAGGCGGTAGTCGCCCAGCACGGGCAGCGTCGTCAGGCGGCTGCCAGCGCCACGCAGGGCGACGTCGAGCCGGCCGCTGAAGCGCCAGCGCCCCTTCACCGACTCGGCGGCGAATCCGGGGCTGGCCAGCGTCATGCTGCCGCGGGGAGCCAGCGTGTTCCAGGGCGTGCCCAGGCCCGCCAGGGCCTGCATGGGCCACTGGCCCAGCGCCGCATCGGCGTCAGCCGGCCGCGGCAGGGCCACGCGCAGGCGGCCGGGGCTGCCGTCCACGTGAAGCACCAGCGCACGCCCGGTGCAGCAGTCCTGGCGCAGCGTGACCGCCAGCGCCAGCCCGTCCAGGCCCAGCGTCCAGTGCAGCCGGCCCGGCAAGGCGGCGGCGTCGCGGCTGCCCGGCCCGCCGGCCAGCACCAGCACGGCGCTGCCCGACCACAACGTGCCGCGGGCATCGGCCAGCAGCAGGCGCTCGCCGCTGGCGGCCGCGGCGGCGCGCGCCAGCCAGGCCGCGGGCGGCCACAGCAGCAGCGCCACCACGGCGCCCAGCAGCCCACCGGCGATCGCCAGGCCGATGCCGCGCGGCCGGCGGGCCGACAGGCCCAGGGCCGAGCGGCGCGTCGGGGCCGCGGTCCGCCTCATCGCGGCGCCCCTTCGAAGGCCAGCTCCAGCGTGCCGCTGAAGCCCTCGCCCGCACGTTGCAGCGTCGCCGCGACCGGCCTCACGCGGGCGCCGGCACGGACTTCGGCCAGCCACTCGCGCAGCGCGCCAGGCGCGATGCCGTCGAAGCGCACCACGGCGCGTTCGCCGCCGAGCGTGAGCTGCGCCTTCGGGCCCAGCCGCGCCGTCGAGGCCTCCAACGCGGCCTGCGCCTGCCCGGGCGGCACGGGCGTGGTCTCGCGCAGGGCCTGCGCCTCGGCGGCCAGGCGCTGCATGCCCTGCAGCTGCGCGTCGAGGCGGTCGATCTCGGCCGGCGCCCGCGCCAGCGTGCGCCAGGCCGGCTGCACCGCCAGCAGCCACAGCAGCGCCAGCGCCACCAGCGCGGCAGCCGCCACCACCAGCCGGCGCTCGCGCGGGGCCAGCCCGCGCCAGGCCGCTGCCGCGCGGGCGCGGTTGGCGGCCAGCGCGCTCATGGCCGCCTCCCGGTGGCCGGTGGCACCACGATCACCTGCCCGCCCGCGAACTCGGCGGCGTGGCCACTGGCACGCAGGCGCTGCTGGAACTGCTGCCACTGCGCATCGCCCCAGGCGGGCACGGCCAGCGTCAGGCGGCCGGGCTCGAAGCGCAGCGACGGCGCCGGGCCCACGCCATCGGGCCAGGCACCGGCGGCGGCGGCCAGCAGGGCCTCGAAGTCGCCAGGGCCGGCGCGGCCGGCGCGGCCCCGCAACAGGTCGGTCTCGCGCTGCATCTGCAGCGGCGCGTCGAGCACCACGGGCACGCCCGGGTGGGTCTGCTTGAGCAGCGCCACCAACTGCGCCTTGCGCGACTCGATCTGCTGGCGTTGCTGCCAGGCGTGGGCGTTCAGGCCCAGCAACTGCACGGCCAGCAGCGCCGCCAGGCCCCAGCGCACGGGCCGCCAGGGCGCACTGGCCAGCACGCGCCAGCCCTCGCGCAGGGCACGCGTGCCCCGGCGCCGCGGCGCCAGCTCGAACTGCCGCAGGTTGCTGCCGCGATCGGCAGCGGCGCGCAGCCGCTCGGCGTCAGGCAGCACGCCCACGGGCTGGCCCAGCCAGCGTTCGGCGGCGGCGGCGGCGGCAGGCGTGGCCGTCCAGGTGGTGCCGGCGGGGTCGCCGACCAGCGCGCGGGCCAGGCTGCCGTCGAGCGCCACCTCGGCCACGCCGTCGGGCCCCGACAGCGTCAGCCGCAGCGGCGCGCTGTCGGTCTCGTCGCCAGGGTCGGCCTGCTGGAAGTGGCCCCGGCGCGCCGCGGCCGGCTCGGTGGCCTCCACGGGCTCGGCCGCCGCGACCACGCGGTCGATGCCCTGCGCCCCGGCTTCGCCGGCCTCCAGCGCCGCCAGGGCCGCCGCCAGGCGCGCACGGTCGGTGACGGCCACCCAGCCGCTGCGGCCGGGCACGGCACCATCGGCCAGCGCCAGGTGCAGCGCCTCGGTGTCGTCGAGCAGGGACTCCTCCAGCACGCCGGCCAGCGCCGCCCGCAGCCGCGCCGGCGGGGCCTTGGGCAGGTCGACGCGGTGCCAGGCCAGGTCGGCCGACGCCAGCACCAGCACGCGCCGGTCGGCACGCGGCAGCAGCGCCGGTGCCGCCTGGCCCGCGTGCAGCACCAAGCCGGCGTCGTCGGCCAGCCAGAACGGCAACTCGGCGGGCAGCGCCGCCGGGGCGGCCGGATCCTCACCTGCACCGCGGCCGGCGAGGCGCTGTCGGGGAGGCAGCTGGACGACGAGCAGCGACATGCGTTCGGGTCGGTCGGTGGCGCGCGGGGTGTGGCGGTGGCGTTCGGCGTGAGCGGCGGCGGCGGTCGCTCGCGGCGGCGTATTGTGGCGGGCCGGGGCTGCGGCTTCGTGGCGTCAGGGCGCGGACAGTGCAAAGCTGCGCTTCTCGCGCTGCAGAACCTCGACGTTGCCGTCGCGCCGCAGCAGCAGCGAGCGCTCCTCGAGCACGCGCTGCTCCAGGCGCAGCCGCCCGGCGACCCGAAAGTGCTGGGAGTTCACGGCCAGGCGCTGCGCGTTGGGCTCCAGGCCCTGCGGCAGCAGCGCCTGCAGCTCGGCCAGCGAGCGGAACGGCTGGCGCTGGCGCTGCTGCACGATGCGCTCGGCGCCGCCGAGGTCCAGCCGCTCGACGACGGCGGCCAGCACCTCGCGGGGCGCAGTGTTCACGTTCACGGGCGTGGGCTGGGGCAGCAGGTCGGCGTAGGGCGCCAGGCGCGCCAGCGTGGCCTCGTCGATGCCGAACCAGGCCAGCTCGCGCCAGCGCGTGGGCCGCAGCGCCACCACCGCCTGGCCCGAGGCCGCGGGCCCCAGCGCGGAGCCGCGCAGCGCTTCCACCAGGCGCGCCGCGGCGTCGGCCGGCGCGCCCGCCAGCTCCACCAGCCGCGTGAGCGCCGCCAGCTGCGCGGCATCGACCTGCCCCGCGGCATCGACCACGCTGCGCAGGTTGAAGCGCGACTGCGCGTCCTCGATGGCGCCGGAGATGAAGGCCTCGGGGCCGCCGTCGGCGTTGTTGTCGCGGTCGGCGGCCAGGAACGACGACAGCCGCGCCTCGGCCAGCGGCTGCGCCCAGGGCTCGTCGAGCGAGTCCACCGCCCCGCCGCCGCGGCGTGCGGCGCGTTCGTCCTCGCGCAGGATCAGGCGCGCCCAGTCCAGCGCCCCGTTGAGGATCCACGCGCTCTGCGCGCGCGCCCGCTCCGCGCCCTCGATGGCCACGGCGCGCTCCTGCTGCCAGGCCATGGCCGCGGCGGCGGCGGTGATCAGCGCCACGACGATCATCGCCAGCAGCAGCGCCACGCCGCGCTGGCGGGGCACCGGGGCGGGGCGGGGCTGCGGCCTCATGGCGCGGTCGGCCCGAGCGCGATGTCGCGCGTCAGCGTGCGCCCGTCGAGCGTGACGACGATGCGCACCGCGCCCGGCAGCTGCTGGCGCTGCGCCGGCGCCGGACCCGGCGGCCGCGCGTCGCCAGCGGGCGGACCGCCGCCGCCCGCGCCCGAGGCCGGCACCGGCGGCGGTGCGGCGGCCTGCGCGAGGTTGCCCGTGCTCTGCGCGTTGGCCCAGTTGCCGTCGTAGAAGAAGTACACCTGCCAGCCCTCGGCGGCCTCGGCCAGCGTGACCTGGCCGGACTCGGTGCCCAGCAGCTGCTGCGACGCCAGCCAGCCCTGCTGCAGCGCCTCGGCGCCCGTGAAGGCCGGTGACGTCCAGCGCTGCCAGCGGCCGTTGCGCACCGCCCACGCCACGATGACGACGCCGGCGTCGCTGCGCCGCGTCAGGCGCACGGTCTGGCCGTCGAACTGCAGCGCCGGGGCGATGCCGGTGTCGACCACGGCCTGCAGGTCCTGCTCCCACTGCGTGAGCACGGTGGCCAGGCGGCCGGCGCGCTCGACGGCGCCGCGGCTGGCCTCGCGCGCCTTGAGCACCGATTCCAGCCCCTGCCAGGCCATGACCGACAGCAAGGCCATCGCGAACAGCGCCACCAGCACCTCCACCAGCGTGAAGCCGCGCGCGCGCGCCACGGGCGTGTTCGGGGTCATGGCCGCGGCAGCACGGTCGACAGCGTCACGAGCGGGCGGCCCTGCTCGTCGGCCATCACGGCGTCGACGCGCCGGAAGCCGGGGTTGGGCGTGGGCCGCGTGCGCAGCGTGCCGCGGAAGCTGCGGCCCAGCTGCTCGCAGGCGAAGTCGCTGTCGCCGACGCCCGGGAAGACGCGCCGCAGCCGCAGCTCGGTGAGCTGGTTGTCGGCGCACCACTGCGCGGCCACCACGTCCTCGAGCCGGCGCGCGTTGTCGGTGAGGGCGTCGGCCGCGCGCAGCCCGGCGGCCAGGCCCAGCGCCACCACCGCCAGGGCGACCAGCACCTCCAGCAGCGTGAAGCCGGCGCCGCGGCGGGCCGTCATGGCAAGGCCTCCGGCTGGGCGACGCCGAAGGGCGCGAGGCCGTCGCTGACCAATTCCAGCCGCTGCGAGCCCAGCGACAGGCGCACGCGCTGCGGCGGCAGGATGGCCTCCGGGCCCAGCACCAGCCGGGGCGCACCCACCACCTGGGCCTCGGTGCGCGCGTCGAGCCAGCGCGTGGGCAGCGGCAGGCTGCGCGGCAGGCCGACGAAACGGAACTGCAGCGGCCGGCCCACGGCATCGGTGGCCGGCTCGTCGCCGCCGCGCGGCTGCCAGTACACGGGGGCGCCGGACACGCGCGACTCGGCACGCGCCGTCTCGATCAGCGCCGCCAGGCGCTCGGCCTCCTCCTCGAGCCGGGCGCGCTCGCCGTCGGGCAACGCCAGCGCCACCAGGCCCAGGCCGACGGCCAGGATGGCCAACACGATCAGCAGTTCCACCAGCGTGAAGCCGGCGCTGCGCCGCGGGCGCCGCGGCAACACGGGTGCAGGGCCGCGGCTACTGCCAGGAGCCGATGTCGGCATCCGTGCCCTCGCCGCCCGCCTGGCCGTCGGCGCCGAAGCTGAAGACATCGATCTCGCCGCGCACGCCGGGATTCAGGTACTGGTAGGGGCGGCCCCAGGGGTCGGTCGGCAGCTTGTCGAGGTAGGGCTTCCAGTTCGGCGGCACGGCGCCGGTGGTGGGCCGCGTCACCAGGGCCGCCAGGCCCTGCTCGGTGCTGGGATAGCGCTGGTTGTCGAGCCGGTAGCGCTTGAGCGCCTGCACCAGCGTGTTGATGTCGGTGCGCGCCGCCGTGGTGCGCGCATCGTCGAGGCTGGAGAACAGGTTCGGCACGATCAGTGCGCCGAGCACGCCGATGATCACCAGCACCACCAGAAGCTCGATGAGCGTGAAACCGCGGGCCCGCCGGCGCCGCCGGGGCTGGCCGGGCAGGCATGCCGCGGTCGGGGTGGGCAGGGCAAGGGACATGGCAGCGGGCGGTGGCTTGGGCGTGGCGCATGATAATCGGCGCATGTCGGCACGCTGGATGACGGTCGTGGTGTGGGCGCTGGCCGCGGCCGCGGCCGTCGCGTGGGGGCTGCGCGTGTTCGTGCAGCCGGCGCCGGTGCCCGCCGGCGCGCTGGTGGCCGACGCCTCGCCGGTGCTGCAGGCCGACCTCACCCGGCTGCTCGGCGCCGACCCGCCGCCGGCGCCCGCCGCCGCCCCCGAGGCCGCGCCACCGCCGTCCGCGCGCTTCGCGCTCCTGGGCGTGGTCGCGCCGCGGGGCTCCGCGGCGCAGGGCCGCAGCACCCGCGACGGCGTGGCCCTGATCGCCATCGACGACCGGCCGCCGCGGGCCTTCCGCGTGGGCGCCCGGATCGAGGGCGACACGGTGCTGCAGGCGGTGAGCGCGCGGGGTGCCGAACTCGGCCCTCGCGGCGGGCCCGTGCAGGTGGCGCTGCAACTGCCGCCCCCGCCAGCCGCGGCCACCGGCACGCTGCCCGCAGCGCCACCGGCCCAGGCCGGCCCGGCGCGGCGGCAGCCGCCGGCCGACGACGGTTCGGTGCCGGCCGAGAAAGCCCCCCAGCGCAAGCCCGGTTCGCCGATGATGTGAGCGCGCCGCCCGCCGCAGGCGCCGCTCAGTACAGCGCTGGCCCGAAAGGCGACAGATCGGGCGGGGGCTCCGCGAAAGGCTTGGCGGGGCCGCCAGGCGGCGCGAGGCCGCTGCCTTCGGCGCCGGCCGGATCCGCCAGCAGCGCCGATGCGCTCTTGAGCAGCGGCCAGGCCAGTGACGCACCGGTGCCGTCGGTGCTCTCCATGCCCAGTTCGAGCAAGGCCGAGGAGCGGAACAGGTTGAGCGCCTGATCAAGCCCGCGATGGCTGTGGCTGCGGCAGAACACACAGTAGTCGGTGACCGGCTGCGCGATGCGCGAGGCCACCATCAGTGCCGCGCAGGCCGGCGCGCCGTCGATGATCAGCAGGTGCCGCTTGCTTGCCGCCATCAGGATCACGCCCACCATCACCGCGACCTCGAAGCCGCCGAAGGCCGCGAGCACCTCGATCGGCTCGGTGGCGGCGCGGTGCCGGGCCTGCGACTGCGTGAGCACGTTCATCACGTGCGCGAGGAAGTCGATCTCCATGTGCGAGCCGCTGACGACGAGGTCGCGCACGGGGCTTTCGGTCAGGCGCGACAGCACCAGCGCCGCGCTCTCGTGGGAGCCCACGCCCACACCGGCCAGCACGGTGACGTTGCCAGGCAGCTTGTCGCCGATCTCCATGCCGGCACGCATGCCGGCGTGCGCCTGCTCCAGCGTCATCGCCAGCGCGGCCCGCGTGTTGCGAGTGCCGTGGGCGATCTTGCGCATCAGCAGACGTTCGTGCGGCGCCAGGTTCTGGGCCATGCCGCAGTCGACCACCGTGACCGCCAGGCCCTGCGCGCGTGCGAAAACCGCCAGCGGCAGTTGCTGGTCGAGCACCTGCTGGACCGTCTCGTGGGTGGGGCGAACGCCGGACTCGCAGATGCCGTCGACCACGAGCCCGTGATCGGCCGCGAACACCAGCAGCTGCGGGTCGTGCAGAACCGGCGTCAGCGTGTTCTGCATCAGGCCCAGCCTGATGGCCAGCGGCTCGAGCTCGCCGAGGCTGCCGCCGACCTCGTTGCGGCGCGAGAGCTTCTCTCGCAGGGCCTTCTCGAGCTGCGGGTTCGAGGTGGGGGTGACGAGGGAACGGGCGCCGACCATGGGGTGAAGTGTAGTGAGCCGCCGCTCAGCGCAGAAACAATCCGTAGACGGGGTTGGCGGTTTCCTCCGAGAACGGATAGGCCACCGTGCGCAGGAATTCTCCGAACGCGGCCTCGTCGCCGGTCGGCACCTGGAGGCCCACCAGGATGCGGCCATAGTCGGCGCCCTGGTTGCGGTAGTGGAACAGGCTGATGTTCCAGCCCGGGTGCATGGCCTGCAGGAAGCGCATCAGCGCACCCGGCCGCTCGGGGAACTGGAAGCGGAAGAGGCGCTCGTCGCGCGCCAGTTCGCTGCGGCCGCCCACCATGTGGCGCACGTGCTCCTTGGCGAGTTCGTCGTCGGTCAGGTCCACCGTGGCGAAACCGTGCCGGCGGAACTGCCTGGCGATGCGCTCGGCCTCGTCGCGCCTGTGGATGGCCACGCCGACGAACACGTGCGCGACGCGCTCGTCGGAGATGCGGTAGTTGAACTCGGTCACCGCGCGCGGGCCGATCAGCTCGCAGAAGCGGCGGAAGGAGCCGCGCTCCTCGGGGATGGTCACCGCGAACAGGGCCTCGCGCTGCTCGCCGAACTCCGCGCGTTCGGCCACGAAGCGCAGGCGGTCGAAGTTCATGTTCGCGCCGCAGGTGATGCTGACGAAGGTGCGGCCCTTGCAGCGCTCGCGCTCCACGTAGGCCTTGATCGCCGCCACGCCCAGGGCGCCGGCGGGCTCGAGGATGCTGCGGGTGTCCTGGAACACGTCCTTGATGGCGGCGCAGACGGCGTCGGTGTCCACCGTGACGATCTCGTCGACCAGCGTCCGCGCCACGCGGAAGGTCTCCACGCCCACCTGCTTGACCGCCGTGCCGTCCGAGAACAGGCCGACGTCGGGCAGCGCCACGCGCCGGCCCTTCGCGATGGACTGGCGCATGGCGTCGGAGTCGGTGGTCTGCACGCCGATCACGCGCACCTCGGGCCGCACGGCCTTGACGTAGGCGGCCACGCCGGAGATGAGCCCGCCGCCGCCGATGGCCACGAACACGGCGTCGATCGGGCCCTGGTGCTGGCGAAGGATCTCCATGGCCACCGTGCCCTGGCCGGCGATCACGTCGGGGTCGTCGAAGGGGTGCACGAAGGTCAGGCCCTGGGCCTGCTGCAGGGCCAGCGCGTGCTGGTGGGCGTCGGAATAGCTGTCGCCGTGCAGCACGACCTCGCCGCCCAGCGCCTGCACGGCCTCGACCTTCAGCCGCGGCGTCGTCACCGGCATCACGATCACCGCTCGGCAGCCCATGCGCCGGGCCGCCAGCGCCACGCCCTGCGCGTGGTTGCCGGCCGAGGCGCAGATGACGCCGGCGGCGCGCTGTTCGGGCGTCAGCTGCGCCATCTTGTTGTAGGCGCCGCGCAGCTTGAAGCTGAACACGGGCTGCTGGTCCTCGCGCTTGAGCAGCACGGTGTTGCCGATGCGGCGCGAGAGGTTGCGCGCCGGGTCCAACGCCGTCTCGCGGGCGACGTCGTAGACGCGGGCGGTGAGGATGCGCTGCAGGTACTCGGCAGCCACGCGGCGCTGGCGCGGCGAGAGCGGGGCGGCCGGCAGGGCTTGCGCGGCGTCGGCGGGGCGGTTGTGGCCAGCGGGCATCGAAACGGACTCCCTGTGTCGACGGACGGGGCAGCGAAAAAAGGCCCGGAGCCTTGCAGCTCCGGGCCGAATCCACCGTTGAGGAGGTGGAGGAGACAACCGGTTGAGGCCCGCTCGCGGCGCGCCGTGCGCCGGGGGCGTGACCTCGATGCGTGGCAGTCTATCACCGCGATGCTGCGGTGCAATATGCTCGCGCCGGCGGACGCCTGGAGGAAGCTCTCCAATCCGCCGCGACGAGGAGATCCGACAACATGGAATGCACCATTCACTGGACCCCGGGCACCGGCATGGGGTTCGTCGCCGAGACCGGCAGCGGCCACCTGCTGACGATGGACGGCGCGCCCGACGGGGGCGGGCGCAACCTGTCACCACGGCCGATGGAGACCGTGCTGGCCGGCACCGGCGGCTGCACCGCCTACGACGTGGTGCTCATCCTCAAGCGCGGCCGCCACGACGTGACTGGCTGCCAGGTGAAGCTGACCAGCGAGCGCGCGGCCTCCGAGCCCAAGGTGTTCACGAAGATCCACATGCACTTCGTCGTCATCGGCCGCGGCGTGCCGGCCGCGGCGGTCGAGCGCGCCATCGCGCTGTCGCACGAGCGCTACTGCTCGGCCAGCATCATGCTGGGCAAGACGGCCGCGATCACCACGAGCTTCGAACTGGTGGATGAGGTCCGTTCGGGCTGAGCCTGTCGAAGCCCTGCCCTGGGATGAGGTCCGTTCGGGCTGAGCCTGTCACAGCCCTGCCCTGGGATGAGGTCCGTTCGGGCTGAGCCTGTCGAAGCCCTGCCCTGCCGCAGCACTAGACCCGGTGCGCCACCGTCGTCATCACCCTCGCCGCCCCGCGCATCAGCCAACCCACCGGCCGCGGCAGTTCCACGCCGCCGGCGCCCTGCGCGTCTTCCGCATGCCGCGCCTCGTCGGCCTTCATGGCCTCGACGATCGCGCGCGATCGGTTGTCGCCCGCGGGCAGGCGGTCGAGGTGGCTCGCCAGGTGCTGCTCGACCTGGCGCTCCGTCTCGATCACGAAGCCCAGGCTGGCGGCATCGCCGAGCCGGCCGGCCAGCAGACCGATGCCGAAGGCACCGGCGTACCACAGCGGGTTCAGCAGGCTGGGCCGGTCGCCCAGTTCGTCGAGGCGCTGCTGCGTCCAGGCCAGGTGGTCGATCTCCTCGCGCGCGGCCTGCTGCATCTGGCGCCGCAGTTCCGGCGTACGGGCCGTCAGCGCCTGCGCCTGGTACAGCGCCTGCGCGCACACCTCGCCGACGTGGTTGACGCGCATCAGCGCACCGGCCTCGCGGCGCTCAGGCTCGGTCAGTGCGGCAACGTCGCCGCGGGCATCGACGGCGGCGGCGGCCGGGTTGGGGCGGGCGGCGTGCACGGCACCGGCCAGGGTGCGCAGCGCGTGGTCGGCGCTGGCCAGCAGCCGATCAGTCAACGAGGTCGGTTCGAGCCTGGGGAAATCCATGAGGCACCAATCTAGGGCCACTTGGATCGTGTCGCCGGGGCGGCATGTTGCTCGTTGTTGCCGCGCCACAAGGCAGGGGCTTTTCGGGCTCAAACCATGGAAAACGTCAAACCCCTCTGGTGCAATACCGACAA
>JBKDQY010000220.1:0-15187 GCA_046341655.1 Betaproteobacteria bacterium
CGTCTTGCGGATGCCGGACTCGAACGTCTCTGCCGGGCGCCAGCCCAGTTTGCGCTCGATCTTGCGCGCATCGATGGCGTAGCGCCGGTCGTGACCGGGCCGATCTTTCACAGGGGTGATGAGCTCGGCGTAGCGCTGCACGGGCTGCCCGGTGGCGGCGCTCACCACGCCCCGCGAAGGGGCGGGCGCCAGTTCGTCCAGCAGCGCGCACACCGTGTGCACGATCTCCAGATTGGATTTCTCGTTCCAGCCACCGATGTTGTAGACCTCGCCGGGCCGGCCGCCCGCCAGCACCGCGCGGATGGCGCTGCAGTGGTCGCCCACGTACAGCCAGTCGCGCACCTGCTGGCCGTCGCCGTACACCGGCAGGGCCTTGCCGGCCAGGGCGTTGACGATCATCAGCGGGATCAGCTTCTCGGGGAAGTGGTACGGGCCGTAGTTGTTGGAGCAGTTGGTGGTGAGCACCGGCAGCCCATAGGTGTGGTGCCAGGCGCGCACCAGATGGTCACTCGCGGCCTTGCTGGCCGAGTAGGGGCTGTTGGGCTCGTAGGGGTGGGTTTCGGTGAAGGCGGCGTCGCCCGGGCCCAGGCTGCCGTAGACCTCGTCGGTGGAGACATGGTGGAAGCGGAAGGCTGTCTTGGCCTCAGTTTCCAGGCCGCCCCAGTAGGCGCGAGCGGCCTCCAGCAGGGTGACGGTGCCCTCGACGTTGGTCTTGATGAAGGCGCCGGGGCCGTGGATGCTGCGGTCGACGTGGCTCTCGGCCGCGAAGTGCACCAGCGCGCGCGGGCGGTGCTCGGCGAGCAGGCGGTCCACCAGGGCGCGGTCGCCGATGTCGCCTTTCACGAAGACGTGCCGCGCGTCGCCCTGCAGCGAGGCCAGGTTCTCGAGGTTGCCCGCGTAGGTCAGGGCGTCAAGCGTCACCACGCGCTCGTCGCACTGGGCCAGCCAGTCGAGCACGAAGTTGCTGCCGATGAAGCCGGCGCCGCCGGTCACGAGGATGGTCATGTCGACGCTCTTCCGTAGGTGTCCTCGAAGCGCACGATGTCGTCCTCGCCGAGGTAGCTGCCGCTTTGCACCTCGATCAGCTCCAGCGGCACCTTGCCCGGGTTGCGCAGGCGGTGCTTCTCGCCCAGAGGGATGTAGGTGCTCTGGTTCTCGGCCAGCAGGATGACCTTGTCGCCCACCGTGACCTCGGCCGTGCCGGTGACGACGATCCAGTGCTCGGCGCGGTGGTGGTGCATCTGCAGGCTCAGGGACGCGCCCGGCTTGACCATGATGCGCTTGACCTGGTCGCGCGGTCCCTGGTCGATGCTGTCGTACCAGCCCCAGGGGCGGTGCACCTTGCGGTGCAGCGCGTGCTCGCCGCGCTGCTCGCGGCCCAGGTGCTGCACCACGGCCTTGACGTCCTGGCTGCGCTCGCGCCGCGACACCAGCACCGCGTCGGGCGTCTCCACCACCACCACGTCGTCCAGCCCGATCACGCTGACCAGCCGGCTCGTGGCGTGCACCAGCGTGTTGCGGCAGTCCTGCACGATGGCGTCGCCCACCTGCGCATTGCCGGCGGCGTCCTTGGGCGAGACCTGCCAGACGGCGTCCCAGGCGCCGAGGTCGTTCCAGCCGGCGGCCAGCGGCTCCATGCGGATGTCGAGCACGCCGGGGCACTTCTCGAGCACCGCGTAGTCCACCGACTCCGACGGCACGGCCGCGAAGGCTGCCTTGTCCGGCCGCACGAACGCGGCGTCGGTGGCGGCGTCGGTGCTGCGGCCGGCGAAGGCCGTGCGGCAGGCGCCGGCGATGTCGGGGCGGAAGCGCTCCAGCGCCGCCATCCACACCGAGGCCTTGAGCACGAACATCCCGGCGTTCCAGTAGTAGCCGCCCTGCGCCAGGTACTTCTGCGCCGTGGCGAGATCGGGCTTCTCGACGAACTGCGCCACCTTCGCGCCATCGGCGCGGATGTAGCCGTAGCCCGTCTCGGGCTTGTCGGGCGCGATGCCCAGGATGACGATCGCGCCCCCGCCTGCGGCTACCGCGGCGCGGCGAAGCGCGGCGGTGAACGCGGCCTCGTCGGTGACGGTCTGGTCGGCCGGCGTCACCACCATCACCGGGTCGACGCCGGTCTCCAGCGCCTGCAGCGCCGCCAGCGTGACGGCCGGCGCGGTGTTGCGGCCCATGGGCTCCAGCACCACGGCCAGTGGCTCGGCCTTCATGTCGCGCAGCTGGTCCAGCACCATGAAGCGGTGCTCCTCGTTGCCCACGACCAAAGGCCGCGCCACCTCGATGCCGTCGCCGCCCAGCGCCAGCAGCCGCGCCACGGCCTGCTGGAACAAGCTCTGCGAGTCGTGGCCCAGCACCAGGAACTGCTTCGGAAAGCCGCTGCGCGACAGCGGCCACAGCCGCGTGCCCGAGCCGCCGGCCATGACGACCGGCCACACGGCCAGTGGCGTGGTCGAGTGCTTCATTCGTACCCCCTCGGGTTGTTCGATTGCCAGCGCCAGGCGTCGGCGCACATGCGGGCCAGGTCGAGCCGGGCCTGCCACCCGAGCAACTCGCTCGCGCGGGTCGGGTCAGCCCAGCAGGCCGCCACGTCGCCGGGGCGGCGCGGCCGGATCTCGTAGGGTACCGCGCGGCCGCTGGCGGCGGCGAAGGCCGCCACCACCTCCAGCACGCTGTAGCCGCGCCCGGTGCCCAGGTTCACCGTGAACGAGCCGGGGTGATCGAGCAGCCGGCGCAGCGCGGCCACGTGGCCCTCGGCGAGGTCGACGACGTGGATGTAGTCGCGCACGCCGGTGCCGTCGGGCGTGTCGTAATCGTTGCCGAACACCGACAGCGCCGCGCGCCGGCCCACGGCCACCTGGCTGACGTAGGGCATCAGGTTGTTGGGCGTGCCGCGCGGGTCTTCGCCGATGCGGCCGCTGGCATGGGCGCCCACCGGGTTGAAGTAGCGCAGCACGGCGGTCTGCCAGGCGGGGTCGGATGCGCCCAGGTCGGCCAGGATCTGCTCGCCCAGCAGCTTGGTGCGGCCGTAGGGGCTGGTGGAGCTGACCGGGGCGTCCTCGGTCAGCGGCAGCTGCTCCGGTTCGCCGTAGACGGTGGCGCTGGAGCTGAAGACGAAGCGGCCCACGCCGTGCGCGCGCATCGCCTCGCACACGGTGAGCAGGCCGTCGATGTTGTTGCGGAAGTAGGCCAGCGGTTGCGCCACCGACTCGCCCACGGCCTTCAGCGCCGCGAAGTGCACGGTGGCGTCGATGCGGTGGCGCGCGAACACGCCGGCCATGGCCGCGGCGTCGCAGACGTCGGCGCGCTCCAGCACAGGCGTGCGCCCGCCGAGCTCGGCCAGCCGCTCCAGCACGCGCGGCGAGCTGTTGCGGAAATCGTCGACGCCCACGACCTCGAAGCCCGCCTGCCACAGCGCCAGCCAGGTGTGCGAGGCGATGTAGCCGGTGGCGCCGGTCAGGAGGATGGTGGTCATGCGGGCTCCCGGGTCATCGGCGGGCCTTCAGCGCAGCGTGGCCTGGGCCGAGCAGGACAGGCTGGTGCCCGCCAGCCCGGCGGTCACGTTGCCGGTGGCGCGGCGCTTCTCGTGGCGCAGGTCGCAGCCCAGCTGCGCCCAGCGCGTGGCCGACCAGCGCGCGCCCAGGGAAAGGACCGTCGTCTGGTCGATGCCCTCGGCGCTGAAGCGCAGCACATCGTCGGGCACGGTGCGGGTGCGCACGCTCGCATCGCGCCGCGCGTACTGCAGGCCGGCCGACACGCCGACCTTGGCGCTGGCCGCCCAGTCGAGCTGACCGCGCAGCGTGTCGATGGTGCGCAGGTTGGCCTGCACGGCCGGCAGGTCGAAGAGGAAGAAGCCCACCGGCACGCGCACGAAGGTCGGGTAGTTGTCCTGGCCGCGCTCGCGCGACAGCCCGGTGGTGGCGGTGAGCTTGCCGGTGGGCCGCCAGGTCCAGTTGAGCGAGCCGCTGATGCTGTCGAAGTCGCGGTTGCCGCCGCGTTGGTACTGCGTCTGGCCGCTGCCGATGCGGGCCTCGAGCCGGCTGGCCCCGCTGGGCTGCCAGCCCGTGGCCAGCTCCAGGCTGCGCTGCGTGAATCGGTCGTCCTCGAAGCTGCCGTTGACGCTGCGGAAGGTCGGGTAGCGTCCGCGCGACTCGCGCGCCGACAGCGTGGCGTCGAAGGCCGCGCCCGGCCGCCAGGCCAGGCCGACGGCGGCGCTGTCCTGGTCGAGGTTCTGCGCCTGCACGGTGGGCAGGTCCAGCGAATTGCGCGTCCGGCGCGTCGCCCCCGTGAGCTCCAGGCTCCAGGCGGTGACCAGGCCGAGCCGAACGCTCGCGTCCACGACCTCGGTGGTCTCGAAGTTGCTCTGTGCCAGCAGGCCGATGACCTCGGCGTTGAAGGTCGACAGTGCGCGCGAGCGGCTGGCGCCGAGCCGGCCCGACAGGCGGTTCACGGTCGTCCAGTCCAGCGACACGCCGCCGCTGTAGCTCTCGTTGTCGTAGCGGTCGTTGCGGTCGAAGCGGTTCTGGCGCAGCGTCAGGTTGGCCTGCAGCCGCTGGCGGCCGAAGGACTGGTCGAGCCCGCCGATCAGCGCCGCGCTGCGCACCGCGTCGCTGCGGCTCTGGCCGGCCGGCGGCGGCTGGCCGTCGCCCAGTCGCAGCAGGTTGTCGTCGTGTGTCATCGACAGCAGGCCGCCCACGAACCAGGGGCTGGTCTGCGCGATCGCACCGCCGCCGGCCATCGCCACCAGAGCGGCCACGGCCACGGGGAGGAGGCGGAGGTCAGTACGCATGGCGGTCGAAGAACACCAGCTTGATGGTGCGCGCGATGATCTGCAGGTCCAGCCCCAGCGTCCAGTTCCGCAGGTATTCGAGGTCGTACTCCACGCGGGCCTGCATCTTCTCGATGGTGTCGGTCTCGCCGCGGTGGCCGTGGATCTGGGCCCAGCCGGTGATGCCGGGCTTGACCTTGTGGCGCACCATGTAGGCCTTGATGAGCTGGCGGTACTGCTCGTTGTGCGCCACGGCGTGCGGGCGCGGGCCCACGATGCTCATGCGGCCCTGCAGCACGTTGAAGAACTGCGGCAGCTCGTCCAGCGAGCTGCGGCGCAGGAAGGCGCCGAAAGGCGTGACGCGGGGGTCGTCCTTCGTCGCCTGCGGCACCACCGCGCCGTCGTCCTGCGTGCGCATGCTGCGGAACTTCCAGACCACGATCTCGGTGCCGTCCAGCCCGTTGCGGCGCTGGCGGAAGATCACCGGCCCCGGGCTGGACAGCTTCACGCCGATGGCGATGGCCACGAGCAGCGGCGAGATCAGCACCAGGATCAGCGAGGCCAGGATGACGTCCGACAGCCGCTTGACCAGGCGGTTGGTGCCTGTGAACGGGGTCTCGCACAGGCCGACCACGGGCACGCCGTTCATGTCCTGCAGCCGGCCCTGGATGATGCTGATGCCGAACACGTCGGGCACGAAGAACACGCTGGCCGTGGTGCCCTGCACCTGCTCGAGCAGTTCCACGATGCGCGGCTGGCTGCCCAGCGGCAGCGTGACGTAGACCTCGTGGACGCCGTGCTCGCGCACGTACTGCGCCACCTGGCGCAGGCTGCCCAGGCGCTGCTTCATGGCGTCGGGATCGACGCGCACGTCGGCGCGGTCGTCGAAGTAGCCCAGAAACGACAACCCGATGTCGCCACGGGCGCGGAAGGCCTGCGCCACCTTCACGCCCAGCGCGCCGGCGCCCACCACCACGGCGCTGCGGCGGTTCGCGGGTTGCGCTGCCAGGTGGCGCAGCAGGGCACGGCCGCCGAAGTAGGTCAGCCACAGCAGCACCGGCGTCAGCACCACCCACCACAGCACGATGTCGGGCTGGAACAGCTGCAGGCTGCGCGTCGCGTAGCCGCACAGCAGCAGGATGGCCAGCAGCGCCAGCCAGGAGGTGCCGATGTCGACCGCGGCGTTCAGCGGCCGGTCCCAGAAGCGGTTGCGCCCCGGGAAGGTGAGCGCGAACACCAGCAGGCACAGCGTGAGGTCGGAGCGGCCGACGGGCTCGTCGAAGGCGCGCGAGACCGCCAGGAACACCGCCACCGTGAGCGAGGGCTCCAGGAAGGCCGCCACCAGCGACGTCACCGACTGCGGCGCGCTGTAGAAGGTCCTCTTGTAGCCTCGTTCTTCGAACATCGGGAGGGTTCGTGGCCGCAGACGCGTGCGGCGCCGCGAATCGACGGGAGCGGAAACGATCGATTCTGGCCCATCCCCGTGTCGGGCCCGTGGGCGTGGCCCCCCCGCGGCAGGAGGGAACGCGGGGTCCGGTGAGGGGCTGCTGCCTACAATCGGGGAATGTTGCACAGTCTGCAGGCCATGCTCGCGCCGGCGCTGGCCGAACGGCTGACGCTGCTGCTCAACCACGTGCTTGCGTCAGAGGCCGTGGCCACCGAGCGGCTGCTGCCGCACCGCGGCGCCACGCTGCAGCTCACGCTCGAACGCTGGCCGGCGCTGCTGCCGCCGCCGCCGGTGCTGTCGTGGCGCATCACGCCGGCCGGCCTGCTGCAGTGGAACGGCGCGGAGGGCCTGGCCCCGGCGGCCGACGGCGCGGCGCAGCTGCACGTCACGGTCGATGCCGCGAACCCGGCGCTGCTGGTCGCGCAGGCCCTGGGCGGCGAGCCGCCCGCCGTGCGCATCGAGGGCGATGCCGCCCTGGCCGGTGAGGTGAACTGGCTGCTGCAGAACCTGCGCTGGGACGTGGCCGCCGACCTCGAGCGCCTGTTCGGCCCCCAGGTCGCCGGCGTGCTGCACCCCGTGGGCCGCATGCTGGGCCAGGGGCTGCGCACGGCGCTCCAGGGCCTCGCGTCCATCGGCGAGAGCCTGCGCGCGCGCCGTGGCTGAACGCGCCCGCGGCGCGGCGCCGGAGCGGCCGCGATGAAGCACCTCGTGCGCCTGGCCTTCATCGTCGTCACGGTGCTGCGCTTCGGCCTGGACGAGGTCGCCCTCAGCGCCTTCCGCCAGCCCTGGGTGCGCGCGCTGGTGCGCCTGGCCACGCTGGGCCGCCGGCTCGACCGGCCGCGCGGCGAGCGCCTGCGCCAGGGCCTGGAGCGCCTGGGGCCCATCTTCGTGAAGTTCGGCCAGGTGCTGTCGACGCGACGCGACCTGATCCCGCTGGACGTGGCCGACGAGCTGGCCCGGCTGCAGGACCGCGTGCCGCCTTTCCCCGCCGCGCAATCGCGCGCGCTGGTCGAGAAGGCTTTCGGTCGGCCCATCGGCGAGGTGTTCGCGCGTTTCGATGCCGAGCCGGTGGCCAGCGCCTCCATCGCGCAGGTGCACTTCGCCGAGCTGAAGGACGGTCGCGAGGTGGCGGTGAAGGTGCTGCGGCCGGGCATGCGCGAGGTCATCGAGCAGGACCTGACCCTGCTGCACACCCTGGCCGCCTGGGTGGAGCGCCTGAGCGCCGACGGCCGACGCCTGAAGCCGCGCGAGGTGGTGGCCGAGTTCGACGGCTACCTGCACGACGAGCTCGACCTCGTGCGCGAGGCCGCCAACGCCACGCAGCTGCGCCGCAACATGGACGGCCTGGGCCTCGTGCTCATCCCCGAGATGGTGTGGGAGTGGTGCACCGAGAGCGTGATCGTGATGCAGCGCATGAAGGGCGTGCCCATCAGCCAGATCGAGCGCCTGCGCGAGGCCGGCGTCGACCTGAGGAAGCTCTCGCGCGACGGCGTCACCATCTTCTTCACTCAGGTCTTCCGCGACGGCTATTTCCACGCCGACATGCATCCCGGCAACATCATGGTCAGCCTGGAACCGGCCACCTTCGGGCGCTACATCGCGCTGGACTTCGGGATCATCGGCACGCTCACCGAGACCGACAAGGAATACCTCGCCTACAACTTCATCGCCTTCTTCCGGCGCGACTACAAGCGCGTGGCCGAGCTGCACATCGAGAGCGGCTGGGTGCCGCCCGGCACGCGCGTCGGCGAGCTCGAGGGCGCCATCCGCGCCGTCTGCGAGCCGCAGTTCGACCGGCCGCTGAAGGACATCTCGCTCGGCCAGGTGCTGCTGCGCCTGTTCCAGACCTCGCGCCGCTTCAACGTCGAGATCCAGCCGCAGCTGGTGCTGCTGCAGAAGACGCTGCTCAACATCGAGGGGCTGGGCCGCCAGCTCGACCCCGACCTGGACCTGTGGACCACGGCCAAGCCGTTCCTGGAACGCTGGATGAACGAGCAGGTCGGCTGGCGCGGCCTGGCGGCCCGTCTGGAGCGCGAGGCTCCGCGCTACGCCCAGTTGCTGCCGGCGCTGCCGCGGCTGCTGCACGAAGTGCTGCGCCGGCAGTCGCAGCCGCCGCAGGACCAGGCGCTGCGCGAGCTGGTGGCCGAGCAGCGGCGCATCCGCCGGCTGCTGCAGGCCGTGGTGTGGGGTGCGGCAGGGCTGCTGCTGGCGGCCGCCACGGCGCTGGCCGTGCTGCTGGCGGGCTGACACCCCGCGAGCGGCGGCCCGGCCCGGGCCGTGCCCAGCCTGGGGTCTTCCCCGTATGATCGCGGGTTTGGCCGCATTCGCGGCTTTCAACCTCGTCACCGGGACGCGCCCATGCCCATCTACGCCTACCGCTGCTCCGCCTGCGGCCACGCGCAAGACGTGCTGCAGAAGCTGAGCGACCCCGTGCTCACCACCTGCCCGGCCTGTGGCGCCGAGGCCTACGGCAAGCAGGTCACGGCCGCCGGCTTCCAGCTCAAGGGCTCGGGCTGGTACGTGACCGACTTCCGCAACGGCAGCCAGGCCGCCGCCAAGCCCGCCGACGGCGCCACGCCCGCGGCCGACGCGGCGCCCGCGGCCGGCGACAAGCCCGCCGCAGCGCCGGCGCCGGCTGCGCCGGCGGCAGCCGCGCCGGCCCCGGCCTCCGCCCCCCCGGCCCCCAGCCCCTGACCCGCGGCGCACGCCTTGAAGAAGTACGTCGTCGCCGGCCTGCTCGTCTGGCTGCCGCTGGCCATCACCATCGCCGTGCTGAGCTGGCTGCTCGGCGCGGTGGACGGCCTGTTCGGCTGGCTGCTGCGGGTGTCGGAGGCGGTGCTGCCCGTGAGCGCGGCCGCCACCATCGAGCAGCTGCGCCACGTGCCGGGCCTGAGCGTGGTGGTGCTGGCGACGGTGCTCGTGCTCACGGGCGTCTTCGCGACCAACATCTTCGGCCAGTGGTCGGTGCGCCAGTGGGACCGGCTGATGCACCAGATCCCCATCGTCAAGAGCATCTACAGCTCGGTCAAGCAGGTCTCGGACACGCTGTTCTCGTCCAAGGGCAATGCCTTCCGCGAGGCGGTGCTGGTGCAGTACCCGCGGTCGGGCTCGTGGACCATCGCCTTCGTCACCGGCAGGCCCGGCGGCGAGGTGGCGACCAAGCTGCCCGCCGACCTGCTGAGCGTGTACGTGCCCACGACGCCGAATCCGACCTCCGGCTTCTTCCTGATGCTGCCGCGCGCCGAAGTCATCGAACTGGCGATGAGCGTCGACCAGGCGCTGAAGTACGTCATCTCCATGGGCGTGGTCGTGCCGCCGCCGCCGGCGGTGCCCAAGCCGCAGCCGGCCCGAAACTGACCGGGCGGGCTGGTCCGGCAACCGGCCCGTCCTGACGGTGATCCGCCGCACCCCAGCGCCTTCCACGCCCGCCGGCCACGGCCCCGCCGGCCCCCCGAATCCGATCCGCGAGAGACCACCATGCGAACCACCTACTGCGGCCTCGTCAGCGAAGCGCTGATGGGCCAGACCGTCACCCTCATGGGCTGGGCCCACCGCCGCCGCGACCACGGCGGCGTCATCTTCATCGACCTGCGCGACCGCGAAGGCCTGGTGCAGGTGGTCTGCGACCCCGACCGCCCCGACATGTTCCGCGCCGCCGAGGGCGTGCGCAACGAGTTCTGCGTGCAGGTCACGGGCCTGGTGCGCGCGCGGCCCGCGGGCACCGAGAACGCCAACCTCACCAGCGGCAAGGTCGAGCTGCTGTGCCACTCGCTGGCGGTGCTCAACCCCAGCGTGACGCCGCCGTTCCCGCTCGACGACGAGAACCTGTCGGAGACCGTGCGCCTGACGCACCGCGTGCTCGACCTGCGCCGCCCGCAGATGCAGCGCAACCTGCGCCTGCGCTACAAGGTGGCCATCGAGGTGCGCAAGTTCCTCGACGAGCAGGGCTTCATCGACATCGAGACGCCCATGCTCACCAAGAGCACGCCCGAGGGCGCGCGCGACTACCTCGTGCCCAGCCGCGTGCACGACGGGCAGTTCTTCGCGCTGCCGCAGTCGCCGCAGCTGTTCAAGCAGCTGCTGATGGTGGCCGGCTTCGACCGCTACTACCAGATCACCAAGTGCTTCCGCGACGAGGACCTGCGCGCCGACCGCCAGCCCGAGTTCACGCAGATCGACATCGAGACCAGCTTCCTGACCGAGCACGAGATCCGCGCCGTCACCGAGGCGATGATCCGCACCGTGTTCCGCAAGACGCTGGGCACGGAGCTGCCGGTCTACGCCGAGATGACCTACGCCGAGGCCATGCACCGGTACGGCTCCGACAAGCCCGACCTGCGCGTGAAGCTGCAGTTCACCGAGCTGACCGACGTCATGCGCGACGTCGACTTCAAGGTCTTCTCGGGCCCGGCTACCACGCCGGGCGGCCGCGTCGTGGCCCTCAAGGTGCCGGGCGGCGGCGAGATGAGCCGCGGCGAGATCGACGCCTACACCGAGTTCGTCAAGATCTACGGCGCCAAGGGCCTGGCCTGGATCAAGGTCAACGACGCCGGCAAGGGCCGCGACGGCCTGCAGAGCCCGATCGTGAAGAACCTGCACGACGCCGCCATCGCCGAGGTCATCGCGCGCACGGGCTGCAGGAACGGCGACCTGCTGTTCTTCGGCGCCGACAAGGCCAAGGTCGTCAACGACGCCATCGGCGCGCTGCGCCTGAAGATCGGCCACAGCGAGTTCGGCCGTCAGCACGGCCTGTTCGAGGAGGGCTGGAAGCCGCTGTGGGTGGTGGACTTCCCGATGTTCGAGTTCGACGAGGACAGCAGGCGCTGGAACGCCGTGCACCACCCGTTCACGGCGCCCAAGGACGGCCACGACGAGCTGATGAAGACCGACCCCGGCGCCTGCCTGGCCAAGGCCTACGACATGGTGCTCAACGGCTGGGAGATCGGCGGCGGCAGCGTGCGCATCCACCGCGCCGACGTGCAGGCCCGCGTGTTCGAGGCGCTGAACATCACGCCCGAGGAGCAGCGCGTGAAGTTCGGCTTCCTGCTCGACGCGCTGCAGTACGGCGCGCCGCCGCACGGCGGCCTGGCCTTCGGCCTGGACCGCATCGCGACCCTGATGACGGGTGCGGAGAGCATCCGCGACGTCATCGCCTTCCCCAAGACGCAGCGCGCGCAGTGCCTGCTGACCGGCGCTCCCAGCCACGTCGACGAGGCGCAGCTGCGCGAGCTGCACATCCGGCTGCGCAACCCGAAGGCGGCCTGACGCAAGCGGGCGCGTGTCGGCGATGAACGAGGCGCGCCCGTTCAAGATCCCGCGTTCGGTGCTGGTGGTGATCCACACCCCGGCGCTGGACGTGCTGCTGATCGAGCGCGCCGACCGCCCCGGCTTCTGGCAGAGCGTGACCGGCTCGCTGGACGCCGAGGACGAGCCGCCCGCCGATGCCGCCTGGCGCGAGGTGGCCGAGGAGACCGGCCTGGGCGCGGCGCAGGGCGGCGTGCTCAGCGACTGGCGGCACGAGATCGTCTACACGATCTACCCGCACTGGCGCCACCGCTACGCCCCCGGCGTCAGCACCAACACCGAGCACTGGGTCGGCCTGTGCCTGCCCGCCCCGGTGGACCCGGTGCTGAACCCGCGCGAGCACACGGCCCACGCCTGGCTGCCCTGGCGGCAGGCGGCGGAGCGCTGCTTTTCGCCCAGCAACGCCGAGGCCATCCGCACGCTGCCCGGCCGCGTGGCGCGCTGAAAGGGTGATGATCGGCGCATGAGACCCCGCCACGCCGGCCCCGTCGCCGGGCACTCGACGCTGCAGTCCGCGCTGCTGCCGCCGCGCAACGGACACGGCGCGCTGCGAGTGGCCACTTACAACATCCACAAGGGCGTGCGCGGCCTGGGCCCGCGCAAGCGGCTGGAGATCCACAACCTGGGCCTGGCGGTCGAGGCCTTCGACGCCGACCTGGTGTTCCTGCAGGAGGTGCGGCTGTTCCACACGCGCGAGGCGCGCCGCTTCGACCGCACGCACTTCGGCTGGCCGCAGGAGGGGCAGGCCGAGTACCTGGCGCCCGAGGGCTACGAGGTGGCCTACCGCAGCAACGCCGTCACGCGCCACGGCGAGCACGGCAACGCGCTCCTGGCGCGCTGGCCCCTGGGCGACATCGGCCACCACGACGTGAGCGACCACCCCTTCGAACAGCGCGGCCTGCTGCACGTGCCGGTGGTCTGGGCGGGCACCGTCGTGCACGCCATCGTCGTGCACTTCGGCCTCGTGCACCGCAGCCGCGTGCGTCAGGTGGAGCGCCTGGCCCGCTATGTCGAGCGCCAGGTGCCGGCCGACGCGCCCCTGGTCGTGGCCGGCGACTTCAACGACTGGGGCGAGCGGCTCGACAGCGCCATGCGTGCCACCGGCCTGCGGCGCGCGCGCGCGCCAGCCGGGGGGCCCGAGGCCACGTTCCCGTCGCTGGCGCCGGTGTTCGCGCTCGACCGCTTCTACCTGCGCGGCCTGGCCTGCAGATCGACCATGGTGCCGCGCGGCACGGCCTGGGCGCGCATGTCGGACCACCTGCCGCTGATCGCCGAGCTGGCCCTGGCATGAAGCCGCGGCTGAGCGACACGCTGCGCGACCTGGCCGGCGTGCCGGTGCCGCGCTTCGTGGGCGGCAACCGCGTCGCGCTGCTGCAGGGCGGCGACGCACTGTTCCCGCGCATGCTCCAGGCCATCGCCGCGGCGCGGCACGAGGTATGGCTGGCGACCTACATCTTCCACGACGACCCGGCGGCGCGCACCGTGGCCGAGGCGCTGATCGCCGCTGCCGCCCGGGGGGTGGCGGTGCGCGTGGTGGTCGACGGCTTCGGCAGCATCAAGTCGCTCCCGGCGGTGCGCACGCGCTTCGCCGGCAGCGCGGTGCAGCTGGAGGTGTTCCGCCCGCTCGACCGCTGGTGGTCCTGGCTGCAGCCCGGGCAGCTGCGGCGGCTGCACCAGAAGCTGTGCGTCTGCGACGTGCCCGACACCGCGGACGCCGGTGACGAAGGTGGTGGCCGCGAGCTGGTGGCCTTCGTCGGCGGCATCAACCTCATCGACGACCGGCACGACCTCAACCACGGCTGGACCGAGCAGCCGCGCCTGGACTTCGCCGTGGCCCTGCAGGGCCCGCTGGCCGAGCACGCCCAGGCCACCGCGCGCGCCATGTGGACGCGCGCGCGCCTGGCGCGCCACTGGCGCAGCGAGTTGCGGCTGGCCGCCGCCAGCGACCACCCCGTGGGCGAGACGCTGGCGCTGCTGCAGCAGCTGCGCGGCCCGTCGGCGCTGCGGCCCGGCACGGGCGGCGGCGACGACGACCGGCCCGTGCGCGCCGCCTTCCTGGTGCGCGACAACCTGCGCCAGCGCCGCGTCATCGAGCGCAGCTACGTCGATGCCATTCGCCAGGCCCGGCAGTCGGTGGACATCGCCGTGCCCTACTTCTACCCCGGCACCCGGTTCCGGCGCGCGCTGCGGCGCGCCGCCCAGCGCGGCGTGCGCGTGCGGCTGCTGCTGCAGGGCAAGGTCGACTACCGCATCGCCGCGCTCGCGGCGCAGGCGGTGTACGACGAGCTGCGCGGCCACGGCGTGCGCATCTACGAGTACACCCCCGCCTTCCTGCACGCCAAGGTGGCACGGGTCGACGACGACTGGGCCACGGTGGGCAGCAGCAACATCGATCCGCTGAGCCTGCTGCTCAACCTCGAGGCCAACGTGGTGGTGCGCGACGCCGGCTTCGCCGCCGAGCTGGGGGCGCGCTTCGAGCAGGCCTTCGCGCTGAGCACCGAGGTCAACGCGCCCATGCGCCGCGGCCTGCGCGGCTGGGCCACGCGGCTGGTGGTGGCCTTCGCGGCCACGCTGTACCTGCGCGTGGCCGGCATCACGGGCCGGTACTGAAGCGCCGCCCGGGGCTTGCAGCACCGTACCGTCATGACCCACCCCGTCGACGACGACGACCTCGTCGTGCTGCGCCCCGAGGGCCTGTACTGTCCGCCGGGCGACTTTCACATCGATCCCTGGCGCCCGGTGGCCCGGGCCGTGATCACCCACGCCCACGCCGACCACGCGCGTCGCGGCCACGGCGCCTACCTGGCCACCGCGGTGAGCGCGGGCGTGCTGCGCGCCCGCCTGGGCGACATCGCGCTGCAGGGCCTGGCCTACGGCGAGGCGGTGGTCGTCGGCGGCGTGCGCGTCAGCCTGCACCCGGCGGGCCACGTGCTCGGCTCGGCCCAGGTGCGGCTGGAGCACCGCGGCCGCATCTGGGTGGCCTCGGGCGACTACTTCACCAGCGGCCACGAGGGCGACGCCAACACCACCTGCACGCCCTTCGAGCCCGTGCGCTGCGACTGCTTCATCACCGAGAGCACCTTCGGCCTGCCGGTGTACCGCTGGCGGCCGCAGGCCGCGCTGGCGGCCGAGATCAACGCCTGGTGGGCCGCCAACGCCGCGGCCGGACGCGCCAGCCTGCTGATGGGCTACAGCTTCGGCAAGGCGCAGCGGCTGCTCGCGGCGCTGGATCCGGCCATCGGCCCCATCGTCGTGCACGGGGCGGTGGCGCCGCTGAACGAGGCCTACCGCGCCGCCGGCGTGGCGCTGCCCGCCACCACGGCGCTGGACGCGCTGGCGGGCGACCGCGCGGCGCTGGCGCGCGCCATCGCCATCGCGCCGCCCGCGGTGCAGGGCAGCGCCTGGGCGCGGCGCCTGGGCGAGCACGCCGACGCCTTTGCCAGCGGCTGGATGCAGCTGCGCGGCGCGCGCCGCCGCCAGGGCGTGGACCGCGGCTTCGTGCTGTCGGACCACGCCGACTGGCCGGGGCTGCAGCGCGCCATCGCGGCCACGGGCGCCTGCCGCGTGATCGTGACGCACGGCTACGAGGCCGTGATGGTGCGCTGGCTGCAGCAGCAGGGGCTGCAGGCGGGCAGCTTCCGCACCGAGTACGGTGACGAGCGGCTGGATGCCGA
>JBKDQY010000221.1:0-22812 GCA_046341655.1 Betaproteobacteria bacterium
TCGCGCCGCCTGGGCGTGCCGGCGGTGCTGCTGATCGACACCGGCCACCCGGCGGGCCTGCGCATGGTGGAGCGCGGGGGCTTCGGCGACCCGCGATCGCCGCGCCACGCGGTGCTCATCGAGTGCGGGCAGCACTGGGAGCGCGCCGCCGCCGACGTGGCCATCGACGCGCTGGTGCGCTTCCTGGGCCTGGAGGGCCTGGCCGATGCGGGCTGGGTGGCGGCGAACGCCCGCCTGCCGCTGCCGGCACGCCAGCGCCTGGTGCGCGTGACCGAACCGGTGGTGGCCCGCAGCGAAGGCTTCCGCTTCCTGCTGCCCACCGAGGGCCTGGGCGTCATCCCCAGGGCCGGCACGCCGCTGGCGCAGGACGGCGAGCACCTCTGGGTCACGCCCTACGACGACTGCGTGCTGGTGATGCCCGGCACGCACAACCTCAAGCCCGGCGGCACCGCCGTGCGGCTGGGGCGCTACGAGGACTGATCAGCCGGGCTGGAGCATCTCGCCCAGAAGCTCCAGCACCGCTGCCGCGGTGGCCCCGGGCTGCTCCATCGGCACCAGGTGGGAACCCTCCAGCCATCGGACGCGGCCGTGGGTGAGCGCCCGCGTGGCGGCCAGGCCCACGGTGCGGCCTTCCGCCGATCGCGTGCCGGCCACGTAGGCGATGGGGCAGCCCGGCGGGTGGCGGGCCAGCGTGGCGGCCAGGTTGTGCGGCAGCGTGTTGTAGAAGCGCGTCTCCACCTCGCGTCGGAAGGCCAGCCGCACGCCCTGCCCTCCGGCGTCGTCGGGATCGGGCTCGGTGCCGGCGGCCACGTAGTCGGCCAGCACGCGAGGGTCCCACACGGCGAAGCTGCGCTTGGCCTGGAAGTGCGCCAGCGCCGCGTCTGCCGAGGGCCAGCGCTCGCGACGCCGCTGCGACACGCGCCCCGGGCTCACGCGCCGGATGGCGCCGGTGAGCTTGAGCACGTGCAGGCTGTGCGCCTTCCAGCCGGCGACCACGGGTGAATCGAGCAGCACGATGGCGCGCGCCAGCCCGGGCCGGCGGGCCGCGGCCAGCAGGCTGAGGTAGCCACCCAGCGAGTGGCCGACCAGGCACACGCGCTGGCGCGGCGCCTGCTCGTCGATGAAGGCCAGCAGCTCGTCGCGCACCCGCGGCCAGCCGCTGCTGACGGGGAAGCGCTCGTCGTGACCCAGCCGCGGCAGCGCCAGCACGCGCCAGCCGGCGGCCTGCCAGACCTCGAACAGCAGCCGGTAGGTGCCGGCCGGAAAGCCGTTGGCGTGGCTGAAGACGAGGGTGCGCGTGTCGGGCAGGGCGCGCGTCATCTAGACGATCCGCTCCCCGGGGTTCGTGATCTTGCGCATCGGCTCGTAGCGCGCGCTGCCGGCCATCAGCGGGTGGGTGGCGTCGCCGCCGTCCCAGCGCGGGTCGTCGATGCCCTCGAACACCTCGCGCAGGCGCTGGCCCCAGGTCTCGCGGATCATGCGGAAGTAGGGGTTGTGCTCGTCGATGCACACGTGCTCGTCGCTGGCGAAGCGGCCCTCGCGGTAGACCAGCAGGTCCAGCGGCAGGCCGACGCTGAGGTTGCTCTTGAGCGTGCTGTCCATGCTCACCAGCGCGCACTTGGCGGCCTCGTCGAGCTGCGTGGCGGGGGTCAGCACGCGGTCCAGGATGGGCTTGCCGTACTTGCTCTCGCCCACCTGGAAGAAGCAGGTCTCGCGCGTGGCCTCGATGAAGTTGCCGGCGCTGTAGACGAGGAACAGGCGCATGGCCTCGCCCTTGATCTGGCCGCCGAAGATCATGCTGGCGTTGAAGTCCACGCCGGCGGCCTTCAGCGAGGGGCCGTCCTGCTGGTACACGCGCCGCACCGCGCTGCCCAGCACGCGCGTGGCGTCGAACATGCTCCGGGCGTTCCAGATGGTGATGGGCTCCTCGCCCTCGGCCCCGGGGATCTTCTCGACCTGCAGCACCTCGCGGATGCTCTGGCTGATGCTCAGGTTGCCGGCCGACAGCATGACCATGAAGCGCTCGCCCGGCTGCTCGTAGATCATCATCTTGCGGAAGGTGCTGATCGCGTCGAGGCCCGCGTTGGTGCGCGAGTCGGACAGGAACACGAGCCCGGCGTTGAGCCGGATGCCGACGCAGTAGGTCATGGCGAGGGGGCGCCGCGGCGCGGATGACGCTGTGGAAGACCGCCGAGGTTAGCAGGGCCACCGCGCCGGCTGGTCGCGGCGGCCGGGGCGATACAGTCGGCGCCCCAGGCTTGGAAGAGACTGTCCAATGATCGACCGCCGTCAACTCCTCGTCAGCACCGCCGCGGGCGCCGCCCTGGCACGTCCCGCCGCTGCGTGGGCCTCGCCGGCCGCGCCCGTGCCGCCCCGGGCGGCCAAGGTGCCCAAGGCCATCACGCAGCTCGGCCGCACGCGCCAGGACGAGTACCAGTGGATGAAGGACGAGCAGTGGCAGAAGGTCCTGCGCGATCCGTCCGTGCTTCGGGCCGACATCCGCGAGCACCTGGTCCGCGAGAACGCCTACTTCGACAGCCTGATGGCCGACACCCGTGCGCTGCAGGACCGGCTGTTCGAGGAGATGAAGGGCCGCATCGAGGAAGACGACGACTCGGTGCCGGTGGCCGACGGCGCCTGGGCCTACTTCACCCGGTTCGTGGCGGGTGCGCAGTACCCGGTGCATGCCCGCATGCCGCGCCACGGTGGCGCCGCAGAGGTGCTGCTGGACGTCGGCGCGCTGGCCGGGAACAAGACCTTCTACGAGATCGGCGCGGCATCGCATTCGCCCGACCACCGGCTCTACGCCTACGCCGAGGACGACAAGGGATCGGGCATCTACCGGCTGCGGGTCAAGGATCTCGGCAGCGGCCGTCTCGTGGGCCCGCCGATCGAGAACGCGTCGGACAGCTTCGTGTTCTCGCCGGACAGCCGCCATCTGTTCTGGACGCAGCTCGACGACAACCAGCGCCCGGTGAAGGTGATGCGCCGGCCCGCCCGCGGCGGTGCCGATGTGGTGGTCTACGAGGAGAAGGACCCCGGCATGTTCCTCTGGGTCGAGACCACGGAGAGCCGGAACTTCATCCTCATTGGCGTGGGCAACCGGGAGACCCGCGAGTACCACCTCATCCCGGCCTCCGCGCCCACGGCCACGCCCCGCGTGTTCGCGCCCCGCAAGCCGGCCGAGCTGTACACGCCCGTCGACTTCGACGGCGCCTGGTACGTGCTGACCAATGCCGGTGGCGCCGTCGACTTCAAGGTGATGAAGGCCAGGCGCGACGCCACCGACCGCTCACGATGGCAGGAGTTCATCCCGCACCAGCCGGGCCGCTACATCGAGAGCCTGTCGGCCTTGAAGCGCCATCTCATCCGCCTGGAGCGTGCCCAGGCGCTGCCCCGCATCGCCGTGCGCGACCGCGCCGGCCGCGAGCATCTGATCCAGCAGGACGAGGCGGCCTACGCGCTGGCGCTCAGCCCCGGCCTCGAGTTCGACACGACGGTGATGCGTTTCGTCTACCAGTCGCCGACCACGCCGCGCCAGTGGATCGACTACGACATCGCCACGCGGCAGCGGACCCTCCGCAAGACCCAGAAGGTGCCATCGGGCCATGACGCGTCGCGCTACGTGGCCGAGCGTTTCGTGGTCACGGCGCCGGACGGTGCCGAAGTGCCCGTCACGACGCTGCGGCTGCGGTCGACCGCCCCGCGTGGCGGCGCGCCCGTGCTGCTGTTCGGCTACGGCGCGTACGGCGCTGGCATGGAAGCCGCCTTCAGCACCACGCGGCTCAGCCTGGTGGACCGTGGCTGGGTCTGGGCCATCGCGCACGTGCGCGGTGGCGACGAGAAGGGCCGCGCCTGGTTCGAGGCCGGACGCAGGAAGCAGAAGATCAACACCTTCACCGACTTCATCGCCGTGGCCGAAGGCCTGGTGGCACGGGGCGATGCGCGCCGGGGCCGCATCGTCAGCTACGGTGGCTCCGCCGGTGGTCTGCTGGTGGGCGCGGTGGCGAACATGGCGCCGGATGGCCTGTTTGCAGGACACATCGCGGATGTGCCGTTCGTCGACGTGATCAACACCATGAGCGACGCCACGCTGCCGCTCACACCCCCGGAGTGGCCCGAGTGGGGCAACCCGCTGGAGAGCGCCGACGACTACGACACGATGTGGGCCTACTCGCCCTACGACCAGGTCGCGGACAAGCCGTACCCGCCGATCTTCGCGTTCGGCGGCCTCACCGACAGCCGCGTCACCTACTGGGAGCCGGCCAAGTGGATCGCGCGGCTGCGCGACCGCGCACCCAGGGGCGGGCCGTACCTGCTCAACATCAACATGCAGGCCGGCCATGGCGGGGCATCGGGGCGCTTCAACCGGCTCAGGGAATCGTCCCGCAACTTCGCCGCGGCGCTGAAGATCATCGGCGACCCGTCGGCGGGCGCCCCGCTGCGATAGCCGCGTCGGGCGTGCGGTGGCTCAGGTCTGCGTGTTCCCCCGGTGCACGGGGGCCGGCAGCGTGCGCCGCAGCGCCGCCAGCCGCTGCCAGAAGCGTGGTTCGTCGGCACTGGCGAAGTTCACCCGCATCAGCGTGGTGGGCCGCGGGGTGGCGTGGAACAGCGTGCCCGGCGCCGTGAGCCAGCCCTCGTCGAGCAGCGGTTGCGCCAGCGCCTCGGTGTCGCAGCCGACGTCGACCCAGCCGAACAGCCCCGCCGGCGGCGCCACGAAGCGGCAGCCGGCGGCCTCGGCCAGGCGCACGGTGCGCGTGCGCGCCGCGTCCAGCCGCTCGACCAGCCGCTCGGCGTGGCGGCGCAGCAGGCCCTGCTCGAGGCAGTCGGCCACGGCGGCCTCCAGCGGGCCGGGGCTGGTGAGCGTGGCCAGCAGCTTGGCGTCGACCACGCGGTCCACCAGCGACGGCGGCAGCGCCGCGAAGCCCACGCGCCACTGCGGCGCCAGCACCTTCGAGAAGCCGCTGACGGCGATGGTGCGCTTCAGGCCGTCGAGCTGCGCCAGCCGCGTGGCGTGCGGGCTGGCCAGCCAGGCGTAGGTGTCGTCCTCGACGACGAGCAGGTCGTGCGCCTCGGCCAGCCGCAGCACCTGGTGGGCCTGGGCCGGTGTCAGGCTGTGGCCGGTGGGGTTGTGCAGCACCGAGACGGTGACGTACAGCCGCGGCCGGTGCGCCCGCAGCAGCTGTTCCATCGCCGCTAGGTCGGGGCCGCCGTCGGTGCCCGGGCCGCCGCGCGGCACCGGCAGCAGCCGCATGCCGGCGCGCGCCAGCCGCGCGAATTCGACCGCCCAGCCGGGCTCGTCGACCATCACCGCATCGCCCGGGCGCAGCAGCGCGCGCGAGACGAGGTCCAGCGCGTGCGTGGCGCCCACGGTGGTGACGATCTGCGCGGGCGCGGCCGGCACGCCCAGGTCGGCCAGCCGCCGCGACACGGCGAGCCGCAGCGATTCGTCGCCTGCCGGCTGCCCGTAGCCCAGCCAGCCGGCGGGCTCGCGGCAGACGCGGCGCAGCGCGCGCTGCAGCAGCGGCGCGTCCAGCCAGGCCGCCGGCAGCGTGCCCATGCCCGGCGCCGGGCGACCGTGCTGAACCTGGAACATGCTGCGGATCAGTGCCGTGGCGTCCAGCGGGGGCGGCAGCGCGGCGCGCTCCGGGGCCGGCGCGCTGCGCCGCGCCGGCTCGGCCGCGGCCGGCTCGCGCACGAAGAAGCCGCGCTGCGGGCGCGCCTGCACCAGCCCGCGGGCCTGCAGCAGGTCGTAGGCGCCGACCACGGTGCTGGGGCTCACGCCGTGGCGCGCCGCGGCATCGCGCACCGAGGGCAGCCGCGCGCCCGGCGCCAGCAGCCGCTGCTCGATGCGCTCGGCCAGCCGCGCCGCGAGCTGCTCGGCCAGCCCCGCGCGCGCCCCGCGCAGGGCCCGGGTCAGCTCGGTCGGCGGTGGCGTCTGTGTGGGTTGCGGCATCGGTACAGCAGGAAATCTGTGCGGGAAAGTGTACTGCTGCTGTATTGCTGCAGGCGCCTACACTGCGGGCCGCCATGACCCTGCCCATGCCCTGGTCCGAGCTGACCGCGCTGCTGCTGTTCGCCACCGCCATGGCCTTCACGCCCGGGCCCAACACCACGCTGGCGGCGGCGCTTGCGGCCAACCGCGGGCTGGCGCACGCGATGCGCTTCGTCTGCGCCGTGCCGGTGGGCTGGGGGCTGCTGCTGCTGGGCACGGCGCTGGGCCTGGGCGCGCTGCTGGCCGCCGCGCCGGTGCTGCGCGGCGCCATAAAGGCCGCGGGGCTGGGCTACATGCTGTGGCTGGCCTGGAAGCTCTCGCGCAGCGGTGCGCTGCCGCAGGCCGCCGCGGCGGGCGGCAGCGACGGCTTCAGCGTCGGCTTCGGCCAGGGCGTGCTGCTGCAGTTCGTCAACGTCAAGGCGTGGATGAACGCGCTGCTCATCTGCGCCGGCTGGGTGACCGTGGCCGACTCGCCCTGGGCCCGGCTGGCGCTGGTGCTGCCGCTGATGATGGCCTACGGCTTCGCCAGCACCTTCACCTACGCGCTGGTGGGCCACGCGCTGCGCGGCTGGCTGGCGCACGGGGCGCGGTTGCTGTGGTTCAACCGCGCGCTGGCGGGGGTGCTCGTGGCCACCGCCGCCTGGATGGCGACGCTGTGAACGCCCCTTCGGCGGCCGATGTCACGCGCGGGCTGCTGCTCGGCGCCGCCGGCGTGGCGATGTTCGCGATGACCCTGCCCATGACCCGCCTCGCCGTGGGCGACGCGGCGGCGCCGCAGCTCGCCCCGGCCTTCGTGACGGCCGGGCGCGCGGCGGTGGCGGGCCTGCTCAGCGTGCTGGTGCTGTGGGCCGTGCGGGCGTCGCGGCCGGCGCGGCGGCACGCGCCGTCGCTGCTGGTCAGCGGCCTGGGCACGGTGGTGGGCTTCCCGCTGTGCCTGGCGATGGCGCTGCGCGAGGTGGCGTCGATGCACGCCGCGGTGGTGAGCGGCACCATCCCGCTGGCCACGGCGCTGGTGGCGGCGTGGTCGCTGCGGCAGCGGCCGTCGGCGGCGTTCTGGGCCTGTGCGCTGGCCGGCTTCGGGCTGGTGCTGGCCTACGCGGCCTGGCGCGGTGGCGGCCGGCTCGTCGCGGCCGACGCCTGGCTGCTGGGTGCCGTGCTGTCCACGGCCTTCGGCTACGTGGCCGGCGCGCGCGTGTCGGCCGAGGTGCCGGCGTCGCAGGTCATCTGCTGGATCCTCGTCTTCAGCCTGCCGCTCACCGTGCCGGCGGCGATGTGGCTGTGGCCGGCGAATGCGGCGGGTGTGCGGCCGTCGGCCTGGCTGGGCTTCGCCTACGTCAGCGTGTTCTCGATGTGGCTGGGCTTCTTCGCCTGGTACCGCGGCCTGGCGCTGGGTGGCGTCGTCCGCGTCAGCCAGGTGCAGCTGCTGCAGCCCTTCCTGGCCATCCTGTTCGCGGTGCCGGTGCTGGGCGAGCCTCTGGACCCTGCAGCCGTGGGCTGCGCGCTGGCCGTCATCGCCATCGTGTTCGTCAGCCGCCGCACGGCCGTGCGCGCGGCCGGGGCACCCGATCCGAAACCAAGCCCATGAGAACCCTCGGCATCCTCGGCGGCATGAGCTGGGAGAGCAGCGCCGTGTACTACCGGCTGCTCAACCAGGCCGTGGCCGCGCGCCGCGGCGGCCTGCACAGCGCGCCGCTGGTGCTGGCCAGCGTCGACTTCGAGACCGTGGCCGAGCGCCAGCGCGCCGGCGACTGGGTCGGCGCCGCCGCGCAGCTCGGCCGCGCCGGCGCCGGGCTGCGCGCCGCCGGCGCCCAGGCGCTGCTGATCGCCACCAACACCATGCACAAGGTGGCCGACGAGGTGGCGACCACGGCCGGGCTGCCGCTGCTGCACCTCGCCGACGCCACCGGCGCGGCGCTGCGCGCGGCCGGCGTGCGCCGGGCGGCGTTCCTGGGCACGCGCTTCTCGATGGAGGACCGCTCGATCGTCATCGACCGCCTGGAGCGCCACGGCACGCCGGTGCTGGTGCCGCAGCCGGACGACCGCGCGCTGATGCACCGCGTCATCTTCGACGAGCTGTGCCGCGGCGTGATCAGCGAGGCCTCGCGCGCGGAGGTGGTGGCGCTGATCGCGCGGCAGGCCGCGCGCGGCGCCGATGCCGTGGTGCTGGGCTGCACCGAGATCGGCCTGCTCATCGACGCCGGCTGCAGCCCCTTGCCCTGCTTCGATACCACCGCGCTGCACGCCGCGGCTGCCGCGGACTGGATGCTGGAGGACCGCGAATGAGCTGGACGATGGCGCGCCGCGCCGGGCGGCTGAGCCCGAGCACGATCCGCGAACTGCTGAAGCTGACCGAGCGGCCGGGCATCATCGGCCTGGCCGGCGGGCTGCCGAGCGCCGACACCTTCCCGGTGGCCGAACTGCGCCGCGCCTGCGCCGAGGTGCTGGAGCAGCACCCGCGCGAGGCACTGCAGTACGGCGCCAGCGAGGGCTTCGGGCCGCTGCGCGAGTGGGTGGCCGCCGAGCTGGCGGCGCAGGGTCTGGCGGCCGAGGCCGGCCGAGTGCTCATCACCAGCGGCTCGCAGCAGGGCCTGGACCTCGTGGGCAAGGTGCTGCTCGACCCCGGCAGCGCAGTGGCGGTGGAGTCGCCCACCTACCTGGGCGCGCTGCAGGCCTTCGCGCCCTACGAACCCGAGTTCGTGGCGCTGGAGGGCGATGACGAGGGCCCGCTGCCGGCGTCGCTGGCCGCCCGGCGCGGGGCGCGCTTCGCCTACCTGCTGCCCAACTTCCAGAACCCCACCGGCCGCTGCCTAGGGGCCGCGCGGCGCGAGGCGCTGGCCGAGGCCGCGCGGGCCGCCGGGCTGCCGGTGGTCGAGGACAACCCCTATGGCGAGCTCTGGTACGACGCGCCGCCGCCGGCACCGCTGGCGGCGCGGCTGGGCGAGCAGGCGGTGTACCTGGGCTCGTTCTCGAAGGTGCTGGCGCCTGGCCTGCGGCTGGGCTACGTGCTGGCGCCGCCGGCCCTGTTCGGCAAGCTGCTGCAGGCCAAGCAGGCGGCCGACCTGCACACGCCCAGCTTCAACCAGCGCATCGTGCACGCGGTGCTGGCCAGCGGCATGCTGCCCGCGCACGTGGCGGCCACGCGCGCGCGCTACCGCGTGCAGCGCGACGCCATGGCCGCGGCACTGGCCGCACACATGCCCACTGGCGTGCGCTGGCAGGTGCCCTCGGGCGGCATGTTCTTCTGGGTCACGCTGCCCGAGGGCCTGGACGCTGCGGCGCTGCTGCCGCGCGCGGTGGATGCCGGCGTGGCCTACGTGCCCGGCGGCAGCTTCTTCGCGCACGGCGGCCACGCGCACACGCTGCGCCTGAGCTTCGTCACCGTGCCGCCGGCGCAGATTGCCGACGGCGTGGCGGCGCTGGCGCGCGTGCTGCGCGCCGCCTGAAACCGGAGACACCGACATGCCCCACCGCTTCCATCAGCTCGACGTGTTCAGCGCCCGGCCGCTGCGAGGCAACCCGCTGGCCGTGGTGCACGGCGCTGACGCGCTGGACGACGCCGCGATGGCCGCCTTCGCGCGCTGGACCAACCTGTCCGAGACCACCTTCCTGCTCGCGCCCACCCGCGCCGGCGCCGACTACCGCGTGCGCATCTTCACCCCCGGTGGCGAGTTGCCCTTCGCCGGCCACCCCACGCTGGGCAGCTGCGCGGCCTGGCTGGCCGCCGGCGGCGTGCCGGCGCAGCCCGGCGTGGTGGTGCAGGAGTGCGGCGTGGGTCTGGTGCGCGTCCGGCGCGACGGCGCCCGGCTGGCCTTCGCCGCGCCGCCGCTGCAGCGCACCGGCCCGCTGGACGACGCGCTGCTGGCGCGCATCGCGGCCGGCTGCGGCCTGGCGCCGGGGGCGATCGCCGGCCATCAGTGGGTGGACAACGGCCCCGGCTGGTGCGCCGTGCTGTTGCGCAGCGCCGCCGAGGTGCTGGCCGTCAAGCCCGACTGGGCGGCGCTGGGCAGCCTGAAGCTGGGCCTGGTGGCCGCACAGCCGCCAGGGGCCGATACGCAGTTTGAGGTGCGCGCCTTCGTGCCGTCGCTGGGCGTGCCCGAGGACCCCGTCACCGGCAGCCTGAACGCCGGCCTGGCGCAGTGGCTCGTCGGCGCCGGCCTGGCGCCGCCGGCCTACGTGGCGGCGCAGGGCGCGGCGCTGGGCCGCGCCGGCCGCGTGCACGTGCGGCACGACGGCCGTGACTGCTGGATCGGCGGCGACGTGGCCTTCTGCATCGAGGGAACGGTGGATCTGCCGCTCACAATGCCGGCATGAGCAACCGACTCGATCACCTCGTGGTGGCCGCCGCCAGCCTGGAGCAGGGCGTGGCCTGGTGCGAGGCCACGCTGGGCGTGACGCCCGGCCCCGGCGGCGTGCACGCCACCATGGGCACGCACAACCGGCTGCTGCGCATCGCCACCGAGTCCTTCCCCGACGCCTACCTCGAGATCATCGCCATCGACCCGGCTGCGCCGCCGCCGGGCCGGCCGCGCTGGTTCGGCCTGGACGAGCCGGCGCTGCGCGAGCGCGTGGCGCAGCACCCGCGGCTGGTGACGGCCGTGGTGCGCACGCCGCTCGTGGAGATGCACCGCTGGGGCCTGATGAACGTGGGCCTGCACCCCGGCGAGCCCATCGCCTTCGAGCGCGCGTCGCCGGCCGGGCCGCTGGCCTGGCGGATGCTGGTGCGCGACGACGGCGCGCTGATGCACGGCGGCGCGCTGCCGCCGCTCATCGAGTGGAAGGGCGAACGCCACCCGGCGGCGGCCATGGCGCCCTCGGGGCTGGCGCTGCGGTCGCTGCGCCTGGCAGGCATTCCGAAGCGCGCACAGGAGGTGCTCAAGCTGCGCGGCATCGAGGTGGCCACCGACGCCGACGGGCCGGCGCTCACGGCCGTCTTCACGACGCCGCGGGGCGAGGTCACGCTCGGCAGCGACGACTGATCCCCAGCTTGTAGGTCGACCGGCTGCAGGGCGATTCCGGGTTTCCCCGGGGCCTGCGGCGAAACCCCGCGCGCTGCGCGGGCGGGGGCGGGCCCGCAGAATCCGCGCCTCCTTTGCCTTGCCCGACGCCGCCATGAAGACGCCCCGTTTCGCCGCCACGCCGCTGCTGGCGGCCCTGCTGGCCCTGACGCTCGCCGCCCCGGCGCGGGCCGAGGACGACGGCTTCGACAGCGATGCGCAGCCCGCTGCGGCGCCGGCCGCCGGCGGCGCGGCGGCGGCGAGCGACCCGCGCTACGTCTGGGACCTGAGCACGCTGTTCAAGGACGACGCCGCCTGGGAGGCCGAGCGACTGGCTCTGCTGGCCGAGGCGCCGAAGCTGGCCGCGCTGCGCGAAGGCTTCGGCCGCGACGCCGCCAGCCTGCGCGCCGCCCTCGACCGCCTGTCGGCCGTCAACCAGCGCCTGCGCCGGCTCTGGACCTACGCCAGCGCCCTGGCCAGCACCGACAACCGCAGCGCGCGCCACCAGGAGCGCAGCGGCCAGGCGCGCGCGCTGTGGGGCCAGGTCGCCAGCGCCACGGCCTGGGTGGACGGCGCGCTGCGCGCCCTGGGGCCCGAGCGCGTCGAGGCCTTCCTGCGTGCCGAGCCCGGGCTGGAGCGGCACCGCGTGCGGCTGCAGGAGGTGCAGCGACTGGCCCGCCACCAGCTCACGCCCGAGGCCGAGACGGCACTGGCCGCGATGGCCCCGAGCATGGGCGCGACGACGCAGATCCGTACGCTGCTGGTCACCACCGACATCGAGTGGCCCACCATCACCGTCGACGGCCAGCCCGTGAAGGTCGACAACATCGGCTACCAGCGGCTGCGCGCCCACCCCGACCGCGCCGTGCGCCAGCAGGCATTCGACGCCTTCTTCAAGACCCACGCGCGCTTCCAGGGCAGCCTGGGCGCGGCGCTGGCGCAGCGCGTGGAAGCCGGCGTGGCCAACGCGCGCCTGCGCCAGCACCCCAGCGCCGTGGCCGCCAGCCTGGCGGGCGACGCCATCCCCGAGAGCGTGTACCGCACGCTGGTGGCCGAGACCAACAAGGCGCTGCCCACGCTGCACCGCTACTTCAAGCTGCGCCAGCGGCTGCTGAAGCTGCCCGACCTGGCCTACCACGACGTCTACCCCGACATCGTGACGCCCCCGCGCCGCTACACGCCCGAGGACGCCGCCGAGCTGACGCTGGCCTCGGTGGCGCCGCTGGGCGCGGCCTACCAGAAGCAGCTGCGCGAGGCGCTGGCCGCGCGCACCATGCACGTGTACCCGGCGCCCGGCAAGAGCTCCGGCGCCTACCAGAGCGGCGTCTACGGCCAGGTGCCGCTGATCTTCTTGAACCACCAGGACACCTTCGACAGCGTCAGCACCTACACGCACGAGTGGGGCCACGGCATGCACACGCTGCAGGCCAACGGCGCCCAGCCCTTCGAGACCGCGGGCTACCCGCTGTTCCTGGCCGAGATCGCGGCCTTCACGCACGAGCTGCTGCTGGCCGACCACATGCAGAAGACGGCCAAGACGCGCGAGGAGCGCATCTTCTACCTCGGCGAGGCCATCGAGCGCATCCGCGGCGCGTTCTTCCGCCAGGCCATGTTCGCCGAGTTCGAGCTGGCCACGCACGACGCCGTGCAGCGCGGCGAGGCGCTGTCGGGCACCCGCATGACGCGCCAGTTCTGCGAGCTGCTGCGCAAGTACCACGGCGCCGACGCCGGCGTGATGCGCATCGACCCCGTGGTCTGCACCGAGTGGGCCTACATCCCGCACTTCCACCGGCCGTTCTACGTGTACCAGTACGCCACCAGCATGGCCGCGGCCACGCACTTCACGCAGCAGCTGCTCACGGGCTCTCCGCAGGCGCGCGACACCTACCTGGGCATCCTGCGCTCGGGCGGCTCGCGTCACCCGGTGCCGCTGCTGAAGGACGCCGGGCTGGACATGGACAGCCCGCGCCCCTACCAGGCGCTGGCGCGCCACATGGAGCGGCTGATGGACGAGCTTGAGGCGCTGCTGCCGGCCAACCCGGCCTGATCGGCGCGCCGGGTCAGCGGCAGCGCCGCCAGCACCCGGCCCTTGCCCATGGGGCAGTCAGCCCGGGCCTGCCTGCCTGCGCGATGAGCGACGTTGCAGCCGCGCGCCGATCAGGATGAGACCGCCTCCGAACAGCGCCCAGGTCGACGGCTCGGGCACCGGCGTTGCGGTGAAGCTGACGCCGCCTTCGACGTCGAAGCGGAAGTCGGTGATCGTGTAGGCATCGGCACGCGCCTCGAAGCTGACGCCGGCGAATTCGCTCGACGCGAGGCCCAGCAGCGCGCCGGTGGCGTCGGCCTGGCGCAGGAAGGTGTCGATGTCGAAGCGGCCGCTGGCGAGGAAGGCGCCGGGATCGGTCGCGCCGAGGAAGCGGAACTCCACCGTGAGCGAACCGAGATCGATGTCGCTGCCGAAGCCGAAGCGCACGTCGTCGGTCAGGAAGCCGCCTTGACCGTCGCCCTCCACCTCCAGGATCAGCCGGCTTCCGGCGGCCGCGACGTAGGCACCGTTGATCGTGAACACGCCGGGCGATGCACCGGGGCTGAAGATGCCGTAGTTGGTGATCGTGCCGCTGACGTTGATGGAACCGGCCGAGCCGCCCAGGTAGCCGTTCGTGCCGATCACCACATCGGTCGCGTTCAGCGTTGCGCCGTTCAGCACCATCGTCGCGGTGCCGCCGTCGACGCCGCCATTCGCGCCGTCGCGGCCCACGCCGACGAAGCCGGCGTTGATCGTCGAGCCGCCGGTGGCGATCAGCGTGCCATCGGAGCCGCTGGCGCGCGCGACGTAGAGGGCCGATCCGCCCAGGTCCAGCGCGCTGCCGGTCTGCAGGCGCAGCAGGCCGCTGCCGGTGCGCCCGACCGTGAACGAGCTCGATGCCACCGGCGTGGCCATCTCGATGCGCGAACCGCCGCTCAGGGTGAGCGCGCCATCGCCCCCGGTCAGCGAGCGCGAGCCGCCGATGGTGACGCCCGAGCTGCCGCTGAGCGCGTTCTCGATGCGGACGACGCTGCCGTTGGCCATCGACAGGCTGCCGACCGCCCCCTGGCCGGCGCCGATCACCAGCGCGGCGCCGAAGCCGCCCTGGCCGGTGTACTGGCCGCTGAGGTCGACGCGGGCGTTGTCCATCTTCGCGATGCCGGTGCCGCCGAAGTTGCCGACGCCGAGGATCGTCGCGCTGGCCCGCCCCTGGTCGGCGAGCGTGAGCTGCCCGCTGGCCAGCGGGCCATGGCCGACGCCGATGTAGGTGTCCGACCCCGACACGCGGATCTCCGAGCCGGCGCCAGTGACCGTGGCAATGCCGCGCCCGCCCGGCGTCGTGTCACCGGATCCGCCGATGAACAGGCTGGTGCGGCGCGTGTCGGTCGGCGTCGAGACCGCGTTGCCTTCGAGCAGCAGCTTGCCGCCTGCGCTGACGAGCAGGGTCCCGCTGCCGTCGCGCCCGACGCGCACGAACGGATTGAAGGCCTCGCCCGGGCCGGCGCCGACCGACGCGGCGCTGACGAGCACCGTCGATCCGGGCCCGGCGATCGTCAGCGAGCCGCTGCTGGCGGCATCGCGACCGAGGCTGAGCGAGGGACCGTTGGCGCGCGCCTGCGTCGCGACGATCTCGAGCCGGCCGCCGTTGGACACCGTCACGTGGCCGTTGCCGCCGCCGCGCCCGATGTCCATGACCGCGACCTGCGCCTGGCCGTTGTTGGCCGCCGCCGTGGCGGTGTTGTCGGCGCGGTAGAGCGAGCCCGCGCCGTCGATCACCAGCGTGCCGAAGCTGCCGTCGCGGCCCACGCTGCCGTACCAGACGTTGCGCACCTGGCCGCCGCTGCGCAGCTCGAGCGTCGCGCTGCCGAGCGAGCGGCCGACCTGCAGCACCGCCGATTCGCCCGTGAACTCGATCGCCGAACCCGTGCCCGACACCGCGGCGTCGGTGCGGCCGCCGTGGGAGGGCAGGTTGACCACGGCCAGTTGGCTGGCGTTGCCCTGGACGCGCAGCGTGCCGCCGTCGAGGACGTTCACCGTCGCCCACGCGTTGCGGTGCGTCCCGGTGCTGAAGGAAGGCTGGGTGTTCTCGAGCGTGCCCCCGGTGACGACCCAGGCCGAGCTGGCCCCGGAGATCACCACGTCGGCGAAGCTGCGCTCGGTGCCCAGCGGGCTGCTGCCCCCGGGGCCGAGGCCGATGGTGGCGACGTCGGTCGTCAGCGTGCCGCCCTGCAGCACGTTGACCCGCCCACGCGTGCTGCCGCCGGGCGTGCCGAGGGTGAAGCTGTCGATGGGCGGGCGGAACACCGCGAGGCCACCGACGAAGAAGCCGCGCAGGAACGACGCCTGGCTGCCCGCGCCTGTGATCGTGAAGCTGCCGTCCGAACCCGCCGCGTTGCCGACGAAGTTGTTGCAGAAGCCGCCCGCGGTGAGGCAGGCGATGCCGTCCGCGCGGCCGTCGAGCACCGCGCCGCCGGAGACGGTGAGCGAGCCGCGCCCCCACTCGCCCACGCCCAGCCGGTTGATGACACCCGGGCCGAATCCGTCGCCGACGAGCAGGACGCGGGTGCCGGCACCGTCGATCACGACGTTGCCGTCGCCGTTGCCGGACCCGCTCGGCCCGATCAGCAGCGAGCCGGCCCGCAGCAGCGATCCGGCGTCGACGGCGAGCCCGCCGGGCGCGCCGTTGCCGACGAACACGCCGACGTTGCCGATGTCGGTGTTGCCGGGCCCCAGTGCGGCGCCGTTGCCGGTGTTGGTGGCGCCCGAGGGCGTGATGCCGGCCTGGGCGCTGGCGCAGGCCAGAGCGGCCAGTGCGGCCAGTGCGATGGCGGTCGGCGCAGGCATGCGCCGAGGAGTGGTCTTCTTCATGGTCGTCCCCCGTTGGGCTCGCAGTGGGCGAGGCGACCCGATCGTGCAGCGCTTCGCGCCGCGCCGCGTCATCCGGAATGTCGAGGCCGCGCGATCCCGCCGGCGGGGTCACCAGCCGTTGAAGCGCGGCCAGGTCCCGGTCACGGCGTCGCCGGCACAAACGGCGTAACTGTCGAACTGAGCGGCCGTAGCGCAGGCGTGGTTGGGTAACACGCGCAGCCGCGTGCCCACGGGCAGTTGCTCGGCCAGCCCGGCGTCGGCGCTGCCGTCGGCGCGCGAGACGATGCCGTGCTCCTGGTTGGCGCCGGTCACCAGCAGCCCCGGCAGCGGCCGGCCGGCCTCGTCGCAGACCACGCCGTAGCCGCAGTCGTCGCGGCCGCGGTCGCGGCTCATCGCCATCCAGCCGGCGTCCACCAGCACCCAGCCCTTGTCGCGCTGGTGGCCGATCACGGTGGTCAGCACGCTCAGCGCGATGTCGTCGGTGGCGCACACGCCCAGGCCGCGCATGACGAGGTCGTGGAAGGCGTAGACGCCGGCGCGCAGCTCGGTCACGCCTTCCAGGCTGCGGGCGAACAGGGCGGTGGGGGTGCTGCCCACGCTCACCTCGGGGCAGGCGTGGCCCGCGGCGCGCAGCACCTGGGCCGCGGCCACGCAGCGCGCGCGCTCCTGCTCGGCCATGGCCACGAGCTCGGCCTCGCCGCGGCAGCCGTAGCTGGCGCCACAGTGCGTCATCACGCCCAGCAGCCGGGCGCCGCCCTCGGCCAGCACGCGCGCCACCGCGGGCAGCGCGGGCGCGTCGGGCGCCAGCCCGGCGCGCTGGCCGTCGGTGTCGATCTCGATCATCACGTTGAAGCGGTGGCCGTGCGCGCGGCCGTGGGCCACCAGCGCCTCGGCAGCCTCGACCGAGTCGAGGATCACCGTCAGCCGGCAACCCTGCTCGCGCAGCGCACGCACCGCGGCCAGCTTGCCCGGCACGATGCCCACGGCGTAGAGGATGTCGCTCACGCCCTGGGCCGCGAACTGCCCGGCCTCCTTCACCGTGCTCACCGTGATGCCGGCCGCGCCCGCGGCCAGCTGGCGCTGCACCACGGGCCAGCATTTGGTGGTCTTCACGTGGGGACGCAGCCGAACGCCCAGGGCTCGGGCGCGCGCCTGCATGGCGGCGATGTTGCGGTCGAGCCGCTCGGCGTCGAGCAGCGCGGCGGGGGTGGGCAGGTCGGCCAGGCTCATGCGGCCATCGTAGCCCGCCGGGCCGGCTGCTGGCACGGCCTCAGGCCGCGACCGCTTCGGCCTTGGGTGCGACGGTCGCCGCGGCCTGCCCGCCGCTGCGCATCAGGAAGTCGAAGGCCCCCAGCGCCGCCTTGGCGCCGTCGCCCGCCGCGATGACGATCTGCTTGAACGGCACCGTGGTCGCGTCGCCTGCGGCGAACACGCCCGGTAGGCTGGTGGCACCGCGCGCGTCGACCTCGATCTCGCCGTGGCGGCTGAGCGCCAGCGTGCCCTTCAGCCACTCGGTGTTGGGCACGAGGCCGATCTGCACGAACACGCCTTCCAGTGCGATGCGGTGCGCGCTGCCGTCGCGCCGGTCGGTGTACAGCAGGCCGTCGACCTTGCCGCTGCCATCCGAGCTCGTGCCGGTGATCTCGGTGGTCTGCGCCATCAGGTGGATGCTCACGTTGGGCAGGCTCCTGAGCTTGGCCACCAGCACGGCGTCGGCGCGCAGCGCGTCGCCGAACTCCAGCAGCGACACGTGCCCCACGACGCCGGCCAGGTCGATCGCGGCCTCCACGCCGGAGTTGCCGCCGCCGACGACGGCCACGCGCTTGCCCTTGAACAGGGGCCCGTCGCAGTGCGGGCAGTAGGCCACGCCCTTGGTGCGGTATTCCTTCTCGCCGGGCACGCCGAGCTCGCGCCAGCGTGCGCCGGTGGCCAGGATGACGGTCTTGCCCGAGAGCTCGGCGCCGCTGTCCAGCTGCACCGTCACCAGTCCTCCCGGGCCCGGTGCCGGCACCAGTTTCGCGGCGCGCTGCAGCCGCGTGATGTCCACGCCGTACTGGGCGGCGTGGGCTTCCAGCGCGGCGGCGAACTTCGGGCCCTGCGTCTCGAGCACGCTGATGTAGTTCTCGATGCCCAGCGTGTCCAGCGTCTGGCCGCCGAATCGCTCGGCCACCACGCCGGTGCGGATGCCCTTGCGGGCCGCGTAGACGGCGGCGGCCGCGCCGGCGGGGCCGCCGCCGACGATCAGCACGTCGTAGGGCTCCTTGTCCGACAGCCCGGCCGCGGCGCGCTGCGCAGCGCCGGTGTCGACCTTGGCCAGGATCTCGGCCAGTTCCATGCGCCCCGAGGCGAACACCTCGTCGCCCAGGAACACCAGCGGCACGGCCAGGATCTGCCGCTGCTCGACCTCCTGCTGGAACACCCCGCCATCGATGGCGGTGTGGCGGATGCGCGGGTTCAGCACGGCCATCAGGTTGAGGGCCTGCACGACGTCGGGGCAGTTGTGGCAGGTCAGGCTCATCCAGGTCTCGAAGACCAGGTCTTCGGCCGGCGCCAGGGCCCGGATCTGCTCGATGAGCGCCGGCTCGACCTTGGGCGGGTGGCCGCCGGCCTGCAGCAGCGCCAGCACCAGCGAGGTGAATTCGTGGCCCATCGGCAGGGCCGCGAAGTGAATGCCCATGTCGGCACCGGCGCGCGTGATCTGGAACGAGGGCCGGCGCTTCGCCTGGCCATCGAAACGCGCACTCACCATGTCGGGGTGCAGCGCCGCGATCTGCGTGAGCAGCGTGCGCATGTCGGCCGCGGTGGCGCTGTCGTCGAGCGAAGCGATGAGCTCGATGGGCTGCTGCAGGCGCTGCAGATAGGCGGCGAGCTGGGCTTGGATGGCGTCGTCGAGCATGGCGATGAACTCACGGGTTGAGAGCAAAGGGGGCCACGCGGCCACCGCGGACCCGGCTCCGCCGGGCCGCCGGCGGAGCCCCCTCGAGGGGGAGCGCCGTCAGGCGCTCCGGGGGTGAACCGTCAGATCTTGCCGACCAGGTCCAGCGACGGGGTCAGCGTCTTGGCGCCTTCGTTCCACTTGGCCGGGCACACCTGGCCGGGGTTCCTGGCGGTGTACTGCGCGGCCTTGAGCTTGCGCACCGTTTCCTTCACGTCGCGGGCAATCTCGTTGCTGTGGATTTCGGCCGTCTTGATGACGCCGTCCGGGTTGACGATGAAGGTGCCGCGCAGCGCCAGGCCCTCTTCGGGGATGTGCACGCCGAAGGCGTTGGTCAGCGTGTGCGTGGGGTCGCCCACCAGCGGGAAGCGGGCCTTGCGCACGGCGTCGCTGGTCTCGTGCCACACCTTGTGCGAGAAGTGCGTGTCGGTGGTGACGACGTAGACCTCGGTCTCCAGGCGCTGGAACTGCTCGTAGTGCTCGGCGGCGTCCTCGATCTCGGTCGGGCAGTTGAAGGTGAAGGCGGCCGGCATGAAGATCAGCACGGACCAGTGGCCCTTCAGCGAGGCGTCGGTGACCTCGATGAACTCGCCCTTGCCGCCGCGGTTGACGAAGGCCTTGGTCTTGAAAGCGGGGATGGTGGTGTTGATGAGGGACATGAAAAATCCTATGGAGTGATGAGGATTGATAGACAAAGCAATGCTATCGCCCCCGGGATAACCCGTGATCGATTCGCTTCATCGGCCCGATTGCCAGATGCAATGGCGGCCGGCACCACACCGCACCGCAAGGGCGGGCCAGGCGCAGCGCCTTCAGCGGACCACGCCGTCGAGGTAGTACCAGCGGCCGCCTTCGCGCACGAAGCGGCTGGTTTCGTGCAGGCGGTGGGCGCGGCCGGCGAGCTTGCTGCGCGCCACGAACTCGACCTCGGCGTGCTCGCCGTCCAGAGCGCGGTGCTGCCGGACCTCCAGCCCCAGCCAGCGCAGACCGGGCTCGAAGTGCGCGGGCTCGGCGGGGCGGGTGCTGGGGTGCCAGGTCTGCTCGAGGTAGTCGCCGAGTTGCCGCACGAAGGCGCTGTAGCGCGAGCGCATCAGCGCCTCCGCGTCGGGTGCCTGCAGGTGCAGCGGACCGGCGTGGTAGCGGCCGCAGCAGTGGGCGTAGGCCGCGGCGCGCCCGCAGGGGCAGGGGTCTGGCGTGCTCATGGCGTCGACGATGCCACGGCGCTGCCGCCTTCGCGCAGCTGTTCGCGCAGGCCCGCGAACAGCCACTCTCGCTGCGCCAGCACCAGCGTGACGGCGCGCCGCTCGTGCGCGGGCAGCTTCTGGTCGGCCAGGTGCTGCTGCGCGAAGTCCTGCGCCAGGCGCTGCAGCCGTTCCTCGAACAGCTGGGCCTGGGCCGGCGCCAGCTGGCCGTGCACCAGCATCAGCGCCTCGCCCGGGCCGCCGAAGCCGCCCGAGAAGTAGTCGGCCATGGCGCGCTCGCGGAAGAATCGCATCACCGGGCCGTCGGGCCGCCAGCGGAAGGTCTTGTCGATCTTCAGCCGGTAACGCAGCTGGGTGCCCGGGCCCTGGCGCAGCTCGATCAGCCCCAGGCGGTGCAGCGCCAGCAGGCAGGCCGTGGCCTGCGGCCGGCTCAGCGTGTAGGTGGCCACGATCTGCTCCGCGCTCCACTGGCTCAGCACGCACAGCGCCGTCAGCAGCAGCCGGGGGTCGCGCACCACGGCCTCCTCCTGCGCCTCGGTGAGCTCGCGGCGCGGCGGCGTGGCCTGCGCCACCTGGCGGGCCAGCTCGGCGAAGTCCAGGCGCAGCACGGCCAGCACCTCGTCGATGCGCGCCAGCGTCATGTCGCCGCGCGCGAAGATGCGCTTGACGCTGCTCTCGGCCAGGCCCAGCTCCCGCGCCAGCTGCGCGTAGGTGATGCCGGCGCGGCGCAGTTCGGCCTTGAGCGCGGTGACGAGGGCCTGGCTGGTGCTCATGGGGCGGGCCTTCCGCAACAGTATCGCCATACGATACTGCAAGGACAGTTCTGTGCTTCGCCAACTAGGGCGATGGATACCGGATCAGGCTGCCGGCACGATACGCGCCATGTTCAACCCCGGAGCCGCCGCCGCGGCCGCAGTCATGCACACCGCCCCTGCCCGCCTCGCCATCCGCCACGACACCCGCGCCTGGAAGCTGCAGGTCTGGGTCAGCTTCGGCATCGCCATCGCGCTGGCCGGCATCGGCCTGGCCTGGCTGCCCGGCGAGGACCTCGACCGCGCCTTCATGTTCATGGGCTACCTGTTCACGCTGTCCAGCGCCTTCGCGCTGGCCAAGCACGTGCGCGACAACGAACAGCGGCCCGTGGACACGCCGATGTGGAACGCGGTGGTGTGGTGCGGCTTCGCGCTGGCCATGGCCCTGACGGCCTGGGGCCTGTGGCGCATGGAGGTCAACCCCACCTACAAGGCCTTCCTGGCCGTGTGCTGGCTGTTCGTGGTGAGCAGCGCCTTCACGCTGGCCAAGACCCTGCGCGACGCCCACGAAGCCGCGCTGGCCGAGGCCGCCGCGCAGCGCCACCGGCACGAGTGAACCGCACCCACCCGCACAGGAGACTTGCCATGAACATCACGCGATGCCTCGCCGCCGCGGCCTGCGCGGCGCTGCTGGCCGGCACGGCCGCCCCACCGGCCCGCGCCCACGGCGGCCTGTCGGAGGCCAGCGCACTGTCGATGCTGCCGCTGGCGGTGTCGGTGGCCGCGCCGGCCCTGGTGCTGTCGGCCGGTGCCGGCCTCACCATCGTGGCCGTGCACGCCAGCGCCGACGCCACCGTGTGGGTGCTGGAGCGCGGCTCCGACGGCGCGCGCGCCAGCGTCACCGCCAGCGGCGCGGCGCTGGGCGGCGCCTCGCTGCTGGTGGGCACGGCGGTCACGGTGACGGCGCTGTCGGCCGGCTGGGTGCTGTCCGCAGCCGGGCAGGTGATCGCCTTCGTGCCCAACGAGATCGGCAAGGCCCTGCTGCACAACGAGAGGATCACGCGATGAAGCGCCTCCTCGCTGCGGCCGTCCTGGCCGCCGCTGCCCTGGCCGCGCAGGCCGGCAGCCCCTGCGAGCCCTGGCGGCCCGCCGTGCGCGACGTGGTGCAGGGGATGGAGCTGGCCCGGCGCACGGCGCAGGCGCTCGACGCCACCGGCGCGCAGGTGGTCGTCATCGCCCGCGCGGGGCAGGACCTCTCGCGCTGGCAGCTGCGCTACAGCCACCTGGGCTGGGCCCTGAAGACGCCGCAGGGCTGGCGCATCGTGCACAAGCTCAACCAGTGCGGCAGCGCGCGGGCCGATCTGTATCGTCAGGGCCTGGCCGAGTTCTTCATGGACGACCTGCACGACCCCGTCGCCGCCTTCGTGGTGCCCAGTGCCGCCGTGCAGGCCGCGATGGCGCCACTGCTGGCCGACTCCTGGCGCGTGCAGCGCCTGCACGAGCCCGCCTACAGCATGGTGGCCTACCCCTGGGCGCGGCGCTACCAGCAGAGCAACCAGTGGGCGCTGGAGACACTGGCTCTGGCGCTGGAACCCGACGTCGACACGCGCGAGCGCGCCCAGTCCTGGCTGCGCTTCAAGGGCTACGAGCCCACGGTGCTGCGCATCCCCGCGCTGACGCGGCTGGGTGCGCGGGTGGGCAGCGCCCACATCGCCTTCGACGACCACCCGGGCGCGCTGCGCTACGCCGACCACATCGAGACCGTCACGGTGGACTCGGTGTTCGCCTGGCTCGAGCGCGCGCAGCTCGCCGGCCGCGTGCAGGTGGTGCGATGAGGCGCCGCCACCTGCTGCTGGGCTGCTGCGTCGCCATGGGCGCGGGGCTGTTCACGGGCCTCGGCGTGCGCGCCGCCGGGCCCCTGCGCAACCCCTGCCGCGGCGCGCTGCCGCCCGAACTGGCCGGGCACGCGCTGGTGCGCGCCGCCCTCGACGGCCTGGACGCCACGCGCCTGGTGGACACCCACGCCCACCTGCTGGGCAC
>JBKDQY010000222.1:0-8590 GCA_046341655.1 Betaproteobacteria bacterium
GGCCGGCGAGGTCGACCTCGGCGTGGCCACCGAGGCGCTGTCGGAGTACCCCGATCTGGTGGCGCTGCCCTGCTACCGCTGGACGCACGTGGTCGTCGTTGCCCAGGGCCACGAGCTGGCCCGACGCGACTCCGCCGGCCACCGCCTGACGATGCAGGACCTGGCCGCGCACCCGCTGATCAGCTACGAGCCGGGCTACACCGGGCGCGGCCACATCGACGAGGCCTTCGCCAAGGCGGGCCTCGAGGCGCGCTTCGTGCTGCAGGCCATGGACGCCGACGTCATCAAGACCTACGTCGAGCTGGGCATCGGCGTCGGCGTGATCGCCTCGGTGGCCTTCGACGAAACGCGCGACCGGGGCCTGGTGGCCATCGACGCCCGCCACCTGTTCGCCACCAACACCACGCGCGTGGCTATCAAGCGCGGCAGCTACCTGCGCGGCTACGTGTTCGCCTTCATCCAGACCTTCGCGCCGACGCTGACGCGCGCCGTGGTCGAGGCCGCGCTGGCCTCGGCGCCGGGCACGGCCGCCGACGGCCTGTAGCCGGCGGCCTGCTGCGGCCGTGGGTCGCCGCGGCGACGCGAGTGCGAGACGCGCCCACGTGACGCCCCGATGACCAACCGCAGGCCGCGTGGGTCTGCGCCGGCCGTCACGCCAGGTTCACGATGGTTTCCAAGCATGCCGGGATCCACAGCAACCCCGCGAGATCCCCATGTCCCAAGACAGCCGCACGCCCGCCGAGTTCGTCGACCCCGACGACCTGCCCAACAACACCAGCGCCAACGCCCACTTCGGCGAGGTGCTGGACCGGGGCCTGAACCGCCGCGGCCTGCTCAAGGGCGGCCTGGGTGGCGCGATGGCCGCGATGTTCGCGCCCATGGCCGCGGTGTCGCTGACGGCCTGCGGCGGCGGCGACGACGACGTCGTCGTGAGCCCGCCTGCGGCACCCGCCGAGACGCTGCTGGGCTTCACCGCCGTGGCGCGCACGCTGGCCGACACCAACACCGTGCCCCCCGGCTACACGGCGCGCGTCATCCTGGCCTGCGGCGACCCCATGGCCGCCGGCGTGGCGGCCTACAAGAACGACGGCACCGACACCAACTACGCGCAGCGCGTGGGTGACTGCCACGACGGCATCCAGTACTTCGGCCTGGGCGCCAGCGGCGCGCGCGACGACAACAGCTCCAGCCGCGCCCTGCTGGCCATGAACCACGAGTACATCACCCCGGTGGTGCTGCACGCGGCCGGCCCGAGCCCGAACCCGCGCCCGGCCTCGCAGGTGGACATCGAGGTCGACTGCCACGGCGTCAGCATCAACGAGGTGGCCAAGGACGCCGCCGGCCTGTTCCAGGCGGTGCAGAACTCGCCGTTCAACCGCCGCATCACCGGCGCCACCGAGATCCAGCTCTCGGGCCCGGCGCGCGGCCACGCGCTGTTCGTCACGAAGTTCTCGCCCGACGGCACCCGCACGCGCGGCACGCTCAACAACTGCGGCAACGGCAAGACGCCCTGGGGCACGCTGCTGACCACCGAGGAGAACTGGAGCGGCTACTTCTTCCGCGCCGCCGGCGACCAGGCCCTGCGCAGCGCCAAGGTCAACGCCAGCTTCGCCCGCTATGGCCGCAACGTCACGGCCACGGCCGCCGCGGCCAGCCGCTACGGCTGGGAGACCGCCGGCAGCGACGACAGGTATGCCCGCTTCAACACCAGCGTCACCGGCGTCAGCACCAACGGCAGCGACGACTACCGCCACGAGTGGTTCTGCCAGGGCTTCATGGTCGAGATCGATCCCTACAACGCCACGAGCACGGTGAAGAAGCGCACGGGCATGGGCCGGACCGCGCACGAGAACGGCGCCTTCGGCCTGCCGCAGGCCGGCAAGCCACTGGCGGTGTACATGGGCTGCGACTCGCAGAACGAGTACGTCTACAAGTGGGTGTCCACCGCCACCTGGAACCCGGCCGACGCCAACGCGACCGACCGCATGGCCATCGGCGACAAGTACCTCGACGCCGGCAAGCTGTACGTGGCGAAGTTCAACGACGACGGCACGGGGCAGTGGATCGAGCTCGTCATCACCAATCCCGCCATCGCCGCTGCCAGCTTCGGCTTCACCGAGCAGGCCGAGATGTACATCCACACGCGCATCGCGGCCGACGCCGTGGGGGCGACGAAGATGGACCGTCCGGAGTGGGTGGACGTGCACCCGACCACGGGCGAGATCTACATCACGATGACCAACAACAGCAGCCGCCGCGCCGCGCCAACGGGCAGCCAGACGCGCGTGGACGCCGCCAACCCGCGCGCCTACACCGACGTGCGCGGCGGCCTGACCACGCAGAGCGGCAACGTCAACGGCCACATCGTGCGCTTCAAGGACGCCAGCCCCGAGGCCACCGCCTTCACCTGGGACGTCTACCTGTTCGGCGCCGAGGCCTCGGCCGACCCGACCTACGTCAACCTGTCGGGCCTGACCAACGACAACGACTTCTCCAGCCCCGACGGCCTGGCCTTCACGAAGAGCACCGGCCTGTGCTGGATCCAGACCGACGACGGCGCCTACGTCGACGTCACCAACTGCATGCTGCTGGCCAGCGTGCCCGGCACGCTGGGCGACGGCGAGACGAGGACGCTGAACTACGGCAGCGTCAGCGTCACCACGCGCATCGGCAAGAAGCCCACGGCGACCACGCTCAAGCGCTTCTACGTCGGGCCCTTCGACTGCGAGGTCACGGGCCTTTGCGAGACGCCGGACGGCAAGACCATCTTCATCAACATCCAGCACCCGGGCGACGGCACCGCGGCGGCCGACCTTGCCGATCCGAGCAAGTACACGAGCCAGTGGCCCAGCAACGTGGGCTACGGCGCCGGCAAGCGGCCGCGCTCGGCCACGGTGGTGATCACGAAGAACAACGGCCAGCGCGTGGGGACCTGAGTCAGTCGGCGGGGCCGCCGTCGAAGCGCGCGAGCACGGCGCGCACCTCGTCCAGCGGCCAGCCCATGCAGGCCGCGGCCAGGGCGGCGGCGGCCAGGTTCTCCGCGGTGCCGGCCGGCGTGTCGCCCCGGGCCAGCGGCATGTCGGCGACCGCGCCGAGGTCGTGCTCGGTGCCGTGCAGGCTGAGCACGAGGCGGCCGTCGCGCACGGCGCAGGTGCTGCCGCCCTGGCGGCGCAAGGCGGCCAGCAGCGGCGCGTCGTGCGCGCGGGCGAACAGCGCCCAGTGCACCTGCGCCGCGTGCGCCAGGTGCACGGCCACGCGCAGCAGCGGCAGGTGCTGGCCGTCGATCACCAGGGTGCCCGGCCGCTGGCGGGCAGGCCGCAGCAGCGGGTGGGCCACGGCCAGCTGCAGGGCGGCCAGGTCCTCGACGGTGGCTATGCCGTCCTCCCCCAGGCGCCCGGCGTCCACGTCGGTGATGACGGCCACGTCGGCCTGCACCAGCGGCAGGCCGTGGTGCAGCAGTTCGTCGCGGTCCGCCTGCAGCACCGCAACCGTCACGGCCGGGTGGCGCAGCACGGCGCGCGCACCGGCGGGGCCGGTCCCGAGCCGTTCGCCACCGACGATGGCGCCCCCGGCGCCGCCGAGGCCCGGCGCGAAGCCGGCGGCGCTGGCGATGGCGGCAAGCAGCCGCGCCGTCGGCGCACGACCTGGGCCGCCGGCGACCAGCAGCTTGGGCACGGCGCGCAGCCCTTGCCAGGGCACGTCCAGCGGCAGCGGCAGTGCGGCGCGGGGCCAGACGCGGCCGTGGCGGCCTTCGCCGATCGAGACGCTGTCGTCGTCGGCCAGCAGCGGCACGCGGTGCTCGGCCGCGGCCTCGGCCAGGTGTTGCAGCGGCAGCGATCGCTCGGCCGCGGCGCGGGCGCGGAAGTGATCGCGGGCGTCGTCCTGAGCGGGGTGGGCGGACTCGAAAGCCTCGGCGGCGTGCTCGGGGTCGGCGGCGACTGCGCGCTCCCAGGCCCACTCGTTGAGCTCCGCAGCGGTCCGCAGCGCCTGCGCCGGCGCCGCGAACACCAGCAGCGTGCCCCGGGCCTGCAGGTGCACGCGAGGGTCGGGCCCGGGCCAGCCGAGCGCGGCGCAGGCGCTCACCACGTGCGCGATCCAGCGCCCCTGGGCCGCGCCGTCGGCCGCAGCCGGGCCCAGCGGCACCAGCGTCACGGCGGGGCCGGCGTACCAGCGGTTGGGTCCGGTGATCCGGCGTGAATCGGCGTGGGGGCGCGGCGAGCCGCCTTCGAAAGGGCTTGCGGGCATCGTCAAGCCGCGCCTTCCCCGGGGCCTGCGGCCCGGCGCCTAGTCCACCTTGGCGCCGGAGGCCTTCACGACCTTGGCCCACTTGGCCGTCTCGTCGGCGATGAGCCGCGAGAACTCGGCACTGCTCATGCCGCTCGGAATGGCGCCCTGGGCCAGCAGCCGCTCCTTCATGGCCGGCGTGGCCAAGGCCCTGGCGGTTTCCTGCTGCACGCGGTCGACCACGTCGCGCGGCGTGCCGGCCGGTGCCAGCAGGCCGAACCACGAGCTGGCCTCGTAGCCCTTGAGCACGGCGCCGCCGGCTTCCTCCACCGTGGGCAGGTCGGGCAGCGCGCCGGAGCGCTGCGCGCTCGTCACCGCCAGCGCCCGAAGCTTGCCGCTGCGGATGTGCGGCATGGCGCTGGGCAGGTTGTCGAACATGACGTCCACGTTGCCCGCCATCAGGTCGATGAGCGCCGGCCCGCTGCCGCGGTAGGGCAGGTGGACCATGAAGGTGCCGGTCATGGCCTTGAACAGCTCGCCGGCCAGGTGGATGCTGGTGCCGTTGCCCGAGCTGGCCATGTTCAGCCGCCCCGGGTTGGCCTTCAGCGCCTTCACGAAGCTGGCCACCGAGTCCACGCCCAGCGCCTGCGCCCTGGCCGGGTTCAGCACCAGCACGTTGGGCACGCCGGCCACCAGCGTGACGGGCACGAAGTCCTTCACGTGGTCGTAGGGCATCTTGGGGTACAGGCTGGGGTTGATGGCGTGCGTGCCCACCGTGCCCAGCCGCCGCGTGTGGCCGTCGGCCGGGCTCTTGGCCACCTCGGCAGCGCCGTTGTTGCCGCCGGCGCCGGGCTTGTTGTCGACGACGAAGGGCTGCCCCGACGCCGCGAAGGCGCGCTGCAGCTCGGGCGCGAGTGCGCGCGCCAGGATGTCGGTGGTGCCGCTGGCGGCGAAGGGCACGACGATGCGCACCGGCCGCGACGGCCAGGCGGCCTGGGCGCGGGCGGTGGGCAGCAGCGGCAGCAGCGTCGCGGCGGCCAGCAGGTGACGGCGGTTGGGGTGCATCGCGGGCGGTCTCCGGTCGGGATCGTGGAGCCCGCAGTGTGAAGCCGCCCGCGCCAAAGGGCAGCAGGCGCAACCCGGAGCGCCGCCGGCTACTTCAGCCCGCTGAGGTAGCTGGCCACCGCCTTGGTCTCGAGCTCGGTGAGCTGCCTGGCGATGTTGTGCATGACCGCGTTGTCGTTGGTGCGCTCGCGCTGGTTGAACTGCTTCAGCTGACGCTCGGTGTACGCGGCGTGCTGGCCCGCCAGGCGCGGCAGCTGCGCCGTGCCCTGGCCGTTGGCGCCGTGGCAGCTGGCGCAGGCCGGCACGCCGGAGAACGGGTTGCCGCGCGCGTAGACGAAGCGGCCCACGAGCGCGAGCTCGGGGTCATCGATGGCGTGCTGGTGCGCGGGGCGCGACTCGTAGAAGCGGCCCAGCACCTCGAAGTCCGAGGCGGTCAGCCCCTCGACCATGGGCTGCATCTGCGTGCTCTTGCGCTTGCCGCTGGCGTAGTCGGCGAGCTGGCGCGCGACGTATTGCGCGTTCTGGCCGGCCAGCCGCGGGAAGAGGGGGCTGGAGCTTTCGCCGTCGATGCCGTGGCACATGAAGCACTTGCCTTCGACGATCTCTTGCGCGCGCTTGAGGTCGGCGGCGGCAGCCGGGGACCCGGGGCCCAGCGCCAGGAAGCCGGCGATGGCGGCGGTGGCCAGGGCGGGGGGCAGCAGTCGGGCGTGCTTCATGGCAGGCAACGGGGTGCGGTCAGGGGTGGGCCGGCGCGGGACGGCCGGGCATGGCCTCGTCCAGCGGGGCGGCGGGTTGCGGGCGCTGGTCGACGAGGCGGTCGGTGAGCGCCGCCGCGGCCCACATGGCGGTGAGCGAGACCCAGCTGGTCATCGTGAACACGGCGGCGCCCGAGAGCCCCGCACCGAGGGCGCAGCCGCCGGCGAGCATGCCACCGAAGCCCATGCAGGCCGCCCCGATCAGGGCGCGGCGCATGGGCGCGCCGCCGGCAAAGCCCTCGAGCTTGAGCTCCTTGAACAGCCAGGCGGCGACGAAGCTGCCCAGGAACACGCCAGGCATCAGGCCGAGATCGAAGTTCAGCGGCTTGTCGGTGGCGAACAGCGTGCGCGTGAGCACCTCGGCCGAGGGGCCGGTGAAGCTGAGCGCCTGGATGGGGTGCGGATCGAAGGCCGATCGAGAGATCGAGAACGTGACCCACCACGCCGCGGCGATGGTCAGGCCCACGCCGATGGCGCCGGCCCAGCCCCAGGCCGGCACCCGCTGCCGCCGCGCCCAGAACACGGCCGCGGCCAGCCACAGCAGCCCGAAGGCCAGCGCCCCGCCGTGGCCGATGTGCAGCACCTGCACGAGGTCACGCGAGGCGCCGCCATCCACCGTCCACAGGCCCGCGAGGCCCTCGCGGGCCGGGGCCAGCAGGCCCGTCCAGCTGGCCTGCGCCACCACCGCGAACACCAGGCCAGAGATCACCGAGCGCAGGTTGCCCTGCGCGGCCAGCACCAGCAGCCGGCTCGAGCAGCCGCGCGCCAGGATCATGCCCACGCCGAACAGCGCGCCACCGATGGCCGCGCCCGACAGGCTGCCGCGCGCCGAGATTTGCCGCGCCTCGGCCGCGCTGAGCGCTCCCAGCAGCGCGAGCGCCTGCGTGGCCACCAGCGCGGTGGCGAAGGCGAACAGCCACACCGTCAGCTTGCCGCCCACGAGGTTGCGGCTGAACTCGATGACGGCCGAGCGCAGGCAGAAGCGCGAGCGCTGTGCCAGGAAACCGAAGGCAAAGCCGATCGCCAGCCCGGTGGCTGCCAGCGCGCCGGGCTCGCCCAGGCGGTCGATCAGGGGAGTCCAGTCCACCGTGTCGGGCTCGGTCAAGCGGCGCAGGCGCTGCGGATGCGGGCCACGATCAGGGCTTGATGTAGGCCGCGCCTTCCTTCTGCAGCTTGGCGATGCGCACGACGCCGCTGGGCGTGAACACGGCTTCCTGGATGAACTGCTCGCGCCGGAGGTTGCGGTTCTGCAGGGTGATCTCGCAGATCTCGAATTTCACCCCGCGGTTGAACAGCGCCGACACGGTGGCGGCGAAGGTGTTCTCGTTGCGGTCCTTCATGCCTTCCATCAGGAAGTCGACGCCGAAGGCGTGCGTGACGACGTGGATCCTCGCCTTGGGATCGACGTCGAGGTGGTTGCGCACGTTGCGCAGCGCGGCCAGCGCCTGCGTCGCGGTGTCGTTGATGTGATAGACGACGACGTCCTGCGCCAGGGCGACACCCGGTGCCGCCATCGAGGCAGCGACGACGGCGGTGGCGATGAAGCGGCGAACGAACATGGTGATCTCCTCGGGTGGGGCGCTGATCATGCCAAGCCCGGGTTGCCCTGCATGCCCACCAGGCGCGGCGTGTTGATGCTGCGCGCCTTGACGCGGCCGCCCGGGTTGCGGCCGGGGTCCTTCAGCCAGGTCTCCACCACGTCCCAGACCATGGGGTGGCCGGCGCGGGTGGCTTCCTCGGCCACCGGGGCCCAGCCGGCCACCTTGTAGGTCTTGCCAGCCTCCAGGGGCTGGCCCTTCAGCCGCATGTCGGCGATGCGGCTGCCCATCTTCGCGTTGGGGTCGCAGGTGTAGGCCAGGCCGCCCACGCGCACCATGTCGCCGCCCTGCTGGTAGTACGGGTCGGGGTTGAAGAGGTTGTCGGCCACGTCCTCGAGCACGGTCTTGATCATCTCGCCGCTCATCTCGGTGACGGTGGCGTACGAGTAGGTCGTGGCCAGCTGGTCCATCATCAGCTCGCGCGTGATGGCCTCGCCGGGCAGCAGGCTGGTGCCCCAGCGGAAGCCGGGCGAGAAGGCGATGTCGGCACCGCGCACGTCCATCAGCGCGTCGCAGACCAGCTGGTCCCAGCTGCCGTTGAAGTTGCCGCGGCGGTACAGCAGGCCGTCGGTGACGGCGAGCTTCTCCGACAGCTTCGCCTCGAACGGCGCGCGGATGCGGGTGATCAGCGCCTCCATCGCCGGGTCGGGCCTGAGAAGGTCGGCGAACACCGGCAGCAGCCGCCAGCGGTGGTTGGCGAGCTTGCCGTCCTTCACCTGGAAGTCCATCACCCCCAGGAACTTGCCGTTGCTGCCGGCGTTGGTGACGAGCGTGGTGCCGCCCGGGTTCTTCACCGGCACGGCCACCGGCACGCCGTCGTGCGTGTGGCCGCCGAAGATGGCGTCGATGCCGCGCACGCGGCTGGCCATCTTCAGGTCGACGTCCATGCCGTTGTGGCTGATGACGACGACCAGCTGCGCGCCCTTGGCGCGCGCCTCGTCGACCGTC
>JBKDQY010000223.1:0-4578 GCA_046341655.1 Betaproteobacteria bacterium
ACGCCGCGCGAGCGCGTGGTCGATGCCATCGCCACCATCAAGGACGAGCTGCGCCAGCGCCTGGACGAGCTGGTCAAGGCCGGCAAGCTGGTGGAGGCGCAGCGCCTGGAACAGCGCACGCGCTTCGACCTGGAGATGCTCCAGGAGGTCGGCCACTGCAAGGGCATCGAGAACTACACGCGCCACCTCAGCGGCGCCAGGCCCGGCGAGCCGCCGCCCACGCTGGTCGACTACCTGCCGGCCGACACCCTGATGTTCCTCGACGAGAGCCACGTGCTGATCGGCCAGTTCGGCGGCATGTTCAACGGCGACCGCGCGCGCAAGACCACGCTGGTGGAGTATGGCTTCCGGCTGCCGAGCGCTCTGGACAACCGGCCGCTGAAGTTCGAGGAGTTCGAGTCCAAGATGCGCCAGGCTGTCTTCGTGAGCGCGACGCCCGCCGCCTACGAGGGTCAGCACGCCGGCCAGGTGGTGGAGCAGCTCGTGCGCCCCACCGGCCTGGTGGACCCGGCGGTGGAGGTGCGCCCGGCCTCCACGCAGGTGGACGACGTGCTGCAGGAGATCCGCGAGCGCGTGCGGCTGGGCGAGCGCGTGCTGATCACCACGCTGACCAAGCGCATGGCCGAGCAGCTGACGGAGTACCTCTCGGACAACGGCGTGAAGGTGCGCTACCTGCACTCCGACGTCGACACGGTGGAGCGGGTCGAGATCCTGCGCGACCTGCGCCTGGGCACCTTCGACGTGCTGGTGGGCATCAACCTGCTGCGTGAAGGCCTCGACCTGCCCGAGGTGAGCCTGGTGGCCATCCTCGACGCCGACAAGGAGGGCTTCCTGCGCGCCGAGCGCAGCCTGATCCAGACCATCGGCCGCGCCGCGCGCAACCTCAACGGCCGCGCCATCCTTTACGCCGAGCACGTGACCGACAGCATGCGCGCGGCCATCGACGAGACGGAGCGTCGCCGCGCCCGCCAGATCGCGCACAACACGGCACACGCCATCGTGCCCAGGGCGCTGAACAAGCGCGTGCGCGACCTCATCGACGGCGTCGTCTCCGACAAGGCGGCCAAGGACGACCTCGCCGCCGCCAAGGCCGCGGCCGAGGTGGAGGCGATGAGCGAGAAGGACCTCGGCAAGCGCATCAAGCTGCTCGAGAAGCAGATGCTCGACCACGCCCGCAACCTCGAGTTCGAGAAGGCGGCGCGGGTGCGCGACCAGCTCGCGCTGCTGCGTGAACAGGCCTTCGGCGCTGGCGGCGCCGGCGACGTCGTGCCCCTCGTCGGCGGCAAGGCCGGGGGCGCACGGTGATCGAGCGCCTGAAGCAGTGGCTGGCGGGCGAGCCTCCGGCGCCGGCGGCCGCCCCGCCGCGGCTGCGCATCCTGATGGTCTGCACGGGCAACATCTGCCGCAGTCCCACCGCCGAGGGCGTGCTGCGGCACAAGCTGGTGCTGGCCGGGCTGGGTTCTGCCGTGCAGGTGGCTTCGGCCGGCACCCACGGCTACCACACGGCCGAACCGCCCGACCCGCGCGCGGTGCGGGCGGCCGCGGCGCGGGGCTACGACCTCTCGCGCCTGCGCGCCCGCCCGATGGGCCCAGACGACTTCCAGCGCTTCGACGTGCTGCTGGCCATGGACCACACGCACCTGGCCTGGCTGCACAAGCGCCGGCCGCCGGCCGCGCTGGCGCAGGCGGGCCTGCTGATGCCGCTGGCCCTGCGCCAGGCCCTCGTCACCGAGGTGCCCGACCCCTACTACGGCGGCCCGGCCGGCTTCGAGCACGTGCTGGATCTGGTGGAAGACGCCTGCGAAGGCATCCTCGAGCGCCTGGCCCGGCAGCAGCCGCTTCTGGACGCGCCCGAAACCCGCCTTTGAAGTCGCTTTGTCCTGGACGAATCCGCGGCAAGCCCCTCAAAGCCGGACTGATTCACTCGACTTCCGGTATAGTTGAGTAATTCTCTCGGAAACGAGCCTTCCACCGGCCGGCGCCCACCGGCGCCCAGGAGCCCTGCCATGCGACTGACCACCAAGGGTCGTTTTGCCGTCACCGCCATGATCGACCTGGCCCTGCGCTCGAGCAACGGCCCTGTCGCCCTGGCGGCGATCAGCCAGCGGCAGCAGATCTCGCTGTCCTACCTCGAGCAGCTGTTCGGCAAGCTGCGCCGCCACGAGCTTGTGGAGAGCACCCGCGGCCCCGGCGGCGGCTACTCGCTGGGGCGGCCTTCGGCCGAGATCACCGTGGCCGACATCATCGTCGCCGTCGACGAGCCCATCGACGCCACCGGCTGCGCCGGCAGCGAGAACTGCATGGGAGAGGACAGCGGCAAGTGCATGACGCACGACCTCTGGGCCGGCCTCAACCAGCGCATGATCGAGTTCCTCGACTCCGTCTCGCTGAAGAAGCTGGTCGACGAGCAGCTGGCCAAGGGCGTTTCCATCGACGAGGCGCCGGTCAAGCGCGCGATCTCGTCGGTGCCCGTGGTCAAGCCCATCAAGGTGACGGCGCCGAACTCGGTGTTCGCGCTCGGCACCTCGCTCACCAAGTAACCCGCGCCACCGAGACATGACCCCGCACCTGCCCATCTACATGGACTACGGCGCCACGACGCCGTGCGACCCGCGCGTCGTCGACGCGATGATCCCCTGGCTGCGCGAGCATTTCGGCAACCCGGCCAGCCGCAGCCACGCCTGGGGCTGGGAGGCCGAGGAGGCCGTCGAGAAGGCGCGCGCCCAGGTCGCCGCGCTTCTGAACGCCGACCCGCGCGAGATCGTCTGGACCAGCGGCGCCACCGAGAGCAACAACCTCGCGATCAAGGGCGCGGCGCACTTCTACGCCAGCCGCGGCAAGCACATCGTCACCGTCAAGACCGAGCACAAGGCCGTGCTCGACACCACGCGCGAACTCGAGCGCCAGGGCTTCGAGGTGTCCTACCTCGAGGTGCAGGAGAACGGCCTGCTCGACCTCGACCGCTTCCGTGACGCCCTGCGGCCCGACACCATCCTGGCCAGCGTGATGATCGTGAACAACGAGATCGGCGTGATCCAGGACATCCCGACGATCGGCGCGATGTGCCGCGAGCGCGGGATCATCCTGCACGTCGACGCCGCGCAGGCCACGGGCAAGGTGGCCATCGACATGGCCACGCTGCCGGTCGACCTGATGAGCCTGGCCTCGCACAAGACCGACGGCCCCAAGGGCATCGGCGCCCTGTACGTGCGCCGCAAGCCGCGCGTGCGCCTGGAGGCGCAGATGCAAGGCGGCGGCCACGAGCGCGGCATGCGCAGCGGCACGCTGCCCACGCACCAGTGCGTGGGCATGGGGCTGGCCTTCGAGATCGCGCGCCAGGAGATGGGCACCGAGCTCGAGCGCGTGCGCATGCTGCAGAAGCGCCTGCTCGACGGCATCACGGGCATCGAGCAGGTGTTCATCAACGGCGACCTCGAGCGCCGGGTGCCGCACAACCTGAACGCCAGCTTCAACTTCGTCGAGGGCGAGAGCCTGATCATGGGCGTCAAGGGCATCGCTGTCAGCTCGGGCAGCGCCTGCACCAGCGCCAGCCTGGAGCCCAGTTACGTGCTGCGCGCCCTGGGCCGCAGCGACGAGCTGGCGCACAGCAGCCTGCGCATGACCATCGGCCGCTTCACCACCGAGCACGACATCGACACCGCCGTGGCGCTGCTGCAGGACCGCGTGGCCAGGCTGCGCGAGCTCTCGCCGCTGTGGGAGATGTACAAGGACGGCATCGACCTCAACACCATCCAATGGGCCGCGCACTGAGCGCACGCGGCCGCGACGTCACCAGGAGTACCGGAACATGGCTTACAGCGACAAGGTCGTCGAGCACTACGAGAACCCGCGCAACGTCGGCAGCTTCGACAAGGGCGATGCCGACGTCGGCACCGGCATGGTCGGCGCGCCGGCCTGCGGCTACGTGATGAAGCTGCAGATCAAGGTCAACCCGGCCACCGGGCTGATCGAGGACGCGCGCTTCAAGACCTACGGCTGCGGCTCGGCGATTGCGGCGAGCTCGCTCGTCACCGAGTGGGTCAAGGGCAAGAGCCTGGACGAGGCGCTGACGATCAAGAACACGCAGATCGCCGAGGAACTGGCGCTGCCGCCGGTGAAGATCCACTGCTCCATCCTGGCCGAGGACGCCATCAAGGCCGCGGTCGAGGACTACAAGCACAAGCACGGCGCCGCCGCCGCCGCCGCTGCCGCGGACTGACCCCGCCATGGCCGTCACGCTCACCGAGGCCGCGGCGCGGCACGTCACCCGCTACCTCGGCCGCCGGGGCAAGGGTGTCGGCGTGCGCCTGGGCGTCAAGACCACCGGCTGCTCGGGCCTGGCCTACAAGCTGGAGTACGCCGACGAGGTGGCGCCGGAGGACGTCGTCTTCGAGGATCACGGCGTCAAGGTGCTGATCGACCCCAAGAGCCTGCCCTACATCGACGGCACCGAGCTCGACTTCGTGCGCGAGGGTCTCAACGAGGGCTTCAAGTTCCACAACCCGCGCGAGAAGGACCGCTGCGGCTGCGGCGAATCCTTCCGGGTCTGATGGAGCCCGCGGTCACGATCGCCGAGGA
>JBKDQY010000224.1:0-4483 GCA_046341655.1 Betaproteobacteria bacterium
CCGTGTTCTTGCCCTCGCCCGCGCGGCCCATGCCCCAGCCCTTGACCGTCTTGACCAGCAGAACCGTGGGCCCGCCCTCGTGACTGTTGGCGGCGTGGAACGCGGCGTAGACCTTCTGAGCGTCGTGCCCCCCGCGGCGCAGGGCCCAGACATCGCCGTCGCTCATCTTGGACACCAACTCCAGCGTGCGCGGATCGCGGCCGAAGAAGTGCTTGCGCACGAAGGCACCGTCATTCGCCTTGAAGGCCTGGTAGTCGCCATCCAGCGTGTCGAGCATGATCTTGCGCAGCGCGCCGTCCTTGTCGCGCGCCAGCAGTGGGTCCCAGTTGCTGCCCCAGATCAGCTTGAGCACATTCCAGCCCGCGCCGCGGAACTCGCCCTCCAGCTCCTGGATGATCTTGCCGTTGCCGCGCACCGGGCCGTCCAGGCGCTGCAGGTTGCAGTTGATGACGAAGACCAGGTTGTCCAGCTTCTCGCGGGCCGCCAGGCCGATGGCACCCAGGCTCTCGGGCTCGTCCATCTCGCCGTCGCCGCAGAAGACCCACACCTTGCGTTGGCTGGTGTCGGCGATGCCGCGCGCGTGCAGGTACTTCAGGAAGCGCGCCTGGTAGATGGCCATCAGCGGGCCCAGGCCCATGCTGACGGTGGGAAACTGCCAGAACTCCGGCATCAGCTTGGGGTGCGGATAGCTGCTGATCCCCTTGCCGCCGACCTCCTGGCGGAAGTTCAGCAGTTGCTCCTCCGAGAGACGGCCCTCGAGGAATGCGCGTGCATAGATGCCGGGCGCACTGTGGCCCTGGATGTAGAGCAGGTCGCCGCCGTGGCTGCCGCCGGCATCGGTGTCGTCGGCGTGCCAGAAGTGGTTGAAGCCGGCGGCGAACATGTGCGCCAGGCTCGCGAAGCTGCTGATGTGACCGCCGAGGTCGCCGCCGTCGGCAGGGTTCAGGCGGTTGGCCTTGACCACCATGGCCATGGCGTTCCAGCGCATGTAGGCGCGCAGTCGGCCCTCGAGCTCGAGGTTGCCGGGGCTGTGCTCCTCGTCGGCCGGCTCGATGGTGTTGACGTAGCCGGTGTTGGCCGAGAACGGCATGTCGATGCCGCTTTGCCGCGAGTGCTCGAGCAACTGCTCGAGCAGGAAGTGCGCCCGCTCAGGGCCTTCGGCTTCGATGACCGCGGACAGGGCGTCGAGCCACTCGCGGGTCTCCTGGGCGTCCAGGTCGTTTGCGGCCAGGCCCGGCGTGGACTGCGGCATCGCGGACATGTTTGTCTCCTCGTTCGATGGGTCGTGGAACGGCGACCCGAAGTGTGTCACAGGCCGCTTCAAATTTCAAATAGTGCCGCGTCATCTTGTAATGTGAAATATCGGGCCCGGTGCGGGCTCAAGCGCCCTCGCACGCACCATCGCGCAGCCGAGCACTCGGGATAATCGGGCGATGCCCGAACCCAGCCCAGCGCCCATGCCGTCTGCCGCGGCTGCGCAAGCCCCGCTGCCGACTTCCCTGCCCCAGGCCAAGCGCCTGTTCGGCCAGTGGTGGCGCAGGCAATCCCCGGCGCGCCAGGACCGCTTCGCGACGCTGGGTCCGCTGTTGTCGGTGCTGCTGTTCCTGGCGGCCATCATTTCGGCCTTCTGGTACCTGCGCAACGAGGAAATCGAGCGCGAGATCGAGTCCGTCCGGCGCGACACCGAGCTGACGCAGCAGCAGATGGGCCTGCGCCTGATCCAGAACCAGGAAGCGCTGATCCGCCTGGCACGCGAGCTGGTCTCGCGGACGCCGGAACCCGAGGAATTCGCGGCGATGGCGCAGGCGTTCACGCGCGAGCGCCCCGAGATCACGCACCTGAGCTGGGTCGATGCGCGTCGGGCGTCGCGCGGAAGCCACCTGGCCTTCGGATACCCCACCGGGCCAGGCGGGGACGCGCCCGCCCCTGCACTGCCCAGGGCGAACGACCCCAGCGAGGCCGAGACCACCTTCCAGGCCGCCCGCGACAGCCGGGTGCCCGCCTACTCGCGCGCCTTCGCCGACGGCACGGGCGCGCAGGTCTTCCAGCTGCACGTGCCGCTGATGGACCGCAGCCTGTTCGGCGGCGTGCTGGTGGCCGAGTACTCGCTGGAAGCGCTGCTGCGGCATTTCGTGCCGGCCGACGTGGCGCGGCGCCACGTCGTGAGCATCGTCAACGAGCAGGACCGCCAGCTCGCGGCCACCGTCACGCCCATGCCCGGTCAGGCCGCGACGCGAGCGCCCATCGTCAACGAGGCGCCCCTCACGCCGGCATTCAACGGACTGGTGCTGCGCGGCCAGGGCTGGCGCACCAGCATCGGCCTCGTGCACAACACGCTGTTCTGGATGGTCGTCGCCCTGTCGGTGCTGACGGTGTGGATGCTGCTCGGCACCTGGCGCCACATGCGCCGGCGCAGCCAGATCCAGGGCGCACTGGTGCAGGAGACCAACTTCCGCCGCGCGATGGAGAACTCCATGCCCACCGGCATGCGCGCGATGGACCTGGAGGGTCGCATCACCTACGTCAATGCCGCCTTCAGCCAGATGACGGGCTTCTCGCCGGCCGAGCTGGTGGGTCGGCTGCCGCCCTTCCCCTACTGGCTGCCCGACCGCCACGACGAACACATGCGCCTGCTGCAGCTGGAGCTGCAGGGCCGCAGCCCCAGCGCCGGCATCGAACTGAAGGTCATGCGCAAGGATGGCACGGTGTTCGACGCCCGCATGTACGTCAGCCCGCTGATCGACCCCAAGGGCCAGCAGACCGGCTGGATGACCAGCATGACCAACATCACCGAGGCCAAGCGCATCCGTGACCAGCTCTCGGCCAGCCACGAGCGCTTCACCACCGTGCTCGAGGGCCTCGATGCCAGCGTCAGCGTGCTGTCGGTGCAGCAGGGCGAGCTGCTGTTCGCCAACCGCAGCTACCGGCTGTGGTTCGGCGCCGACGCGCGCGGTCACCAGACCATGGCCGGCAATGCCGCCGACGCCAGCTTCCAGCTCGAGGGCGACGACCCGGTCGACCACCTCTCGGGCCTGCCCACGCAGGAGCTCGCCGGCAGCGACGCCAGCCCGCGCGAGGTGTACGTGGAGACGCTGGCCAAGTGGTTCGACGTCCGCGCACGCTACCTGCAGTGGACCGACGGCCGGCTGGCGCAGATGCTCATCGCCACCGACGTCACGGCACGCCGCCGGGCCCAGGAACAGGCCGCCGCGCAGGCCGAGAAGGCCCAGGTGACCAGCCGGCTGATGACCATGGGCGAGATGGCCAGCTCGGTAGCGCACGAGCTCAACCAGCCGCTGACCGCCATCACCAACTACTGCAACGGCATGGTCACGCGCGTGAAGTCCGAGTCCATCAGCCCCGAGGACCTCATCGCCGCCCTGCAGAAGACGGCGCGCCAGGCCGAGCGGGCCGGCCAGATCATCCACCGCATCCGCGCCTTCGTGAAGAAGAGCGAGCCGCAGCGCCAGCCCTCGCAGGCACGCGAGATCGTCGAGGACGCGGTCGAGCTCGCCGGCATCGAGCTCAAGCGCCGCAACGTCGCCATCCAGACCTACGTGGCGCAACGCCTGCCCGAGCTGATGGTGGACCCCATCCTGATCGAGCAGGTGCTGATGAACCTGCTGAAGAATGCCGCCGAGGCCATCGACAGCGCGCAGCTGCCCCCGAGCCGCCGCCACATCGAGCTCCGCGTCGTGCCGCGCCACGCGCCTCAGGAGGGCGGCTACATCGAGTTCAGCGTCACCGACACGGGGCCGGGCATCCATGACGAGGCCATCAACCGCCTGTACGAGGCCTTCTTCTCCACCAAGAAGGAAGGACTGGGCATCGGCCTGAGCCTGTGCCGCAGCATCGTCGAGTCGCACCAGGGCCGGATGCGGGCGCAGAACCTCTACAATGGCACGCAGATCGTCGGTTGCCGCTTCTCGTTCACGCTGCCCGTGGAACGGCACCCCAAGGCCGACGCCGCCGCTCCGCCCGCGGACACCGTCGCCGGTGCCCTGGCACCCACGTCGACTGGCCGCTGAGCCCCTCGCCCACCCCGCCCGAGACAAGCCCCGAATGAGCCTGATCCCCAAGAAAGGCACCGTGTACGTCGTGGACGACGACGAGGCGGTGCGCGATTCCCTGCAGTGGCTGCTGGAGGGCAAGGACTACCGCGTCAAGTGCTTCGACTCGGCCGAGTCGTTCCTGTCGCGCTTCGACCCCCGCGAGGTGGCGTGCCTCATCGCCGACATCCGCATGGAGGGCGCCAGCGGGCTGGAACTGCAGGACCGGCTCATCGAGCGCAAGAGCCCGCTGCCCATCGTCTTCATCACCGGCCACGGCGACGTCCCGATGGCCGAGACCACGCTGAAGAAGGGCGCGATGGACTTCATCGAGAAGCCGGTCCTGGAGGAGGTACTCCTCGGCCTGGTCGTGCGGATGCTCGAGGAGGCGCGCGCCGGCTGCAGCCAGCAGCAGGAGCTGGGCCGCCGCGATG
>JBKDQY010000225.1:0-3159 GCA_046341655.1 Betaproteobacteria bacterium
TGGTCGGCTCGCTGCGCTTCGACGCGCCGCTGCCCGAGAACGCGCGCTTCCAGATCACGCTGCCGGCCGGTGTGGTGGACGAGGCCGGCCGCCCGCTGGCCAACGCGTCGGCCTTCCCGCTGGAGGTGGCCACCGGCGCGCTGCCGCCGCTGGCGCGCTTCGCGGCCGCGCCCTTTGCCGTGATCGAGGCCGCGGCCCGCCCCGGCGAGCCCGCGCTGCTGCCCATGACGCTGCGCCACGTGCAGGCCGAGCTGTCGGGCGCGGGCGGCACCGGCGGCGCGCTGCGCACGCTGCACCTGGGCCCGGCCACGCCCGACGCGACGCTGCTGCAGTGGATCGCGCGGCTGCGGCGCGACCACGACGACGCCTGGCGCACGCGCGCGCAGCCGCTGCTGTCGCGCGAGGCCGCGGCGCGGGCGCAGCCGTTGCCGGCACGGCGCGAGGGCGACACCCGCGCCACCGAGGTCGTCGGCATCCCGCTGCCGGCGCGCGGCCTGCACGTCGTCGAGGCCGAGTCGCGCCTGCTCGGCGCCGCGCTGCTCGAGCCGCCCGTGCCCATGCACGCGCGCACGGCCGCGCTCGTCACCAACCTGGGCGTGCACTTCAAGCGCGGGCGCAGCTCCAGCCTGGTGTGGGTGACGGCGCTGGACCGCGCGCGCCCGGTGCCGGGCGCGCAGGTGACGGTCAACGACTGCCACGGCCAGCCGCTGTGGAGCGGCCGCACCGACGCGCAGGGCCTGGCGCGCATCCCGCGCGGCTTCGACGAGCCGCGTGACGCCGGCGACGAGGCCGAGCCCCGCACCGCGGGCGCGCCCCAGCCGCGCCGCTGCACCAGCCGCGACGGCCTGTTCGTCACCGCCCGCGCCACGCTGGACGGCCAGGCCGAGCTGGGCCTGGTGTTCAGCCGCTGGCACCGCGGCATCGAGCCCTGGCGCTTCGGCATCGCCACGGCCGAGGGCACCGTGCCCGACCGCCGCGCCCACACCGTGTTCAGCCGCACGCTGCTGCGCACCGGCGAAGCGCTGCACATGAAGCACTTCGTGCGCGACGAGACCGAGCGCGGCCTGGCCCGCGTGAGCGCCGCCGAGCTGCCCGACGAGGTGGTGATCACGCACCTGGGCAGCGACACCGTGACGCGGCTGCCACTGCCGGCGGCGGCCTGGGCCGGCGGCCGCGCCGCCGAAAGCAGCTGGACCGTGCCGGCCACCGCGCCGCTGGGCCTGTACGACGTGGCGCTGCAGCGCGGCCAGCGGCGCTGGGGCAGCGGCAGCTTCCGCGTCGAGGCCTTCCGCGTGCCGCTGGTTGACGCGCGCCTGGCGGGCCCGGCGGCCGACGTGGTGGCGCCGGCCGAGCTGGCCTTCGACGGGCGGCTGGTGGCGATGGCCGGCGGCCCGCTGCGCGACGTGCCGGCCACGCTGTCGGCGCTGCTGCGGCCGCGCTCGCCGGCCTTCGCGGGGCTGGAGGATTTCGTCTTCGAGCCGCCGCGCAGCGCGCCGCAGGCCGACGACGACGAGCCGGCCGACCCCGCCCGCGTCGTGGCCCGGCAACTGCCCGCGCGCACCGGCGCCGACGGCCGCGCGCGCTTCGCCGTGGCCGGCCTGCCGCCGCTGGACGGCCCGGCCGAGCTGCAGGTGGAGCTGGGCTTTGCCGACCTCAACGGCGAGACGCAGACCGTCAGCCGCCGCTGGCGCCTTTGGCCTGCCGCGGTGGTGGTGGGCCTTCGCGTGCCCGGCTGGGCGTCCGTGAAGAACGAGCTGCAGGCCACCGCCGTGGTGGTGGACACCGCCGGCCGCCCGCTGGCCGGGCGCGAGCTGGTGCTGCAGGGCCGGCAGCACCGCGTGCTGAGCACGCGCACGCGGCTGGTGGGCGGCTTCTACGCCTACGACAACCGCCGCGAGGTGCAGGAGCTGGGCGAGCTCTGCCGCGGCCGCAGCGACGCGCGCGGCCGCCTGGAGTGCCGCATCGACGGCGCGAAGCTGCCGCCGGCCGGCGGCGAGGTCGAGCTCGTGGCCGTGGGCCGCGACGACGCCGGCCGCGCCAGCAGCGCCGCGGCGCGCGCCTGGGTGTCGCGCGGCGAGCCGGCCTGGTTCGCGCAGGACGACGACGACCGCATCGACCTGCTGCCCGAGGCGCGCGAGGTCGAGCCCGGGCAGAGCGTGCGGCTGCAGCTGCGCACGCCCTTCGCGCAGGCCACGGCGCTGGTGACGGTGGAGCGCGAGGGCGTGCTCGACGCGCGCCTGGTCACCGTGCGCGCGTCCGACCCCGTGATCACGGTGCGCGTGCCCGACGAGGCCGCGGGCTGGTCGCCCAACGTGGTGGTCAGCGCGCTGCTGCTGCGCGGCCGCCTGCGCGAGGCGCCGTGGTGGAGCTTCTTCACCTGGGGCTGGCGCGAGCCCGGCCAGTGGTGGCAGGCCTTCCGCCACGAGGCCGACGACTGGCGCGCGCCCACCGCCACGGTGGACCTGGCCAAGCCCAGCTTCCGCATGGCCGCCACCGAGCTGCGCGTGGGCCGGCGCGCGCACCGGCTCGACGTCGCGGTGACGGTGCCGCAGCCCACCGTGAAGGTGCGCGAGACGGTGCCGGTGTCGGTGCGCGTCACGCGCGGCGGGCGCCCGGTGGCGGGGGCCGAGCTGGCCTTCGCGGCGGTCGACGAGGGCCTGCTGGCGCTGGCGCCCAACACCAGCTGGCAGCTGCTCGAAGGCCTGTTGGCTCCGCGCCCCTGGGGCGTGGCCACGGCCACGGCGCAGGGCGAGATCGTCGGCCGCCGCCACTACGGCCGCAAGGCCGTGCCGGCCGGCGGTGGCGGGGGCGCCAACCCCACGCGCGAGCTGTTCGACACGCTGCTGCTGTGGCGCGGCCGCGTGACGCTCGACGCCAACGGCGAGGCGCGCATCCCGGTGACGATGAACGACTCGCTCACGCGCGTCCGCCTCGTGGCCGTGGCCGATGCCGGCGACGGCTTCTTCGGCACCGGCGAGGCCGCCGTGGCGGTGTCGCAGGACCTGCAGCTGCTGCCCGGCCTGGCCCCGGTGGCGCGCGCGGGCGACCGCGTCGAGGCCGGCGTGACCGTGCGCAACACCACCGCGCGCGCGATGGCGCTGCGCGTGACGCGGCAGGCGCGCGCCGAGCGCGACGCGGCGGGCGAGGGCGGCGCCACGG
>JBKDQY010000226.1:0-2562 GCA_046341655.1 Betaproteobacteria bacterium
GGTCCTGTTTCGTGCAGCACGACTGGACCCCGTCGCCGCACTGGGCGGTATCGGCGGCGCTGCGCGGCGAGCGCTGGGAGGTGGCCACCGAGGGGGCGCCGGGCGGCGGGCGCCAGCGCGTTGACCACCGCCAACCGCCACTGCCCCACGCCCGGCTGGCGCCACGACGCGTAGGCGTCCAGCCGCGTCTGCGCGCCGCGCCACAGGCGCTGCAGGTCGCTCTGCTGCGTGCTGAAGGCCGGCGTGTGCAGCAGCGTGAAGCCGGCGGCTCGGCCCCCCGTCCACTGCCGCTCGGCGCCGGCTGTCAGCCGCCAGGGCGGCTGGCCCTCCAGCCGCGCGTCGGGGTCGTCGGTCTGCTCCACGCGCGAACGGTACAGCGACAGCGCGGCACGCCAGGTCGTGCCCGCGGCCGGCTCGCCCGCGGTCGCGCCGGGGGCGGGCCTGCGCGCCGCCCCGCCCGGGGCCGCGTCGGGGAAGCGGTGGCGCCACTCCAACTCCAGCCCGCTGCTGTGGGCGCGACCCAGGTTGACGGGCCGGCTCACCCAGCGCGGCACCGGCGCCTCGGCCACCGCCTCCAGCGCGATGCGGCGGCGGATGAGGTCCCGCACCTCGCGGTGGAAGAAGCCGGCGCTGAGCACGCTGCCATCCGCGCCGCTGCGCTCCCAGGCCAGTTCGAGGCCGTGCACGCGCTCGGGGCGCAGCAGCGGGTTGCCGGCACTGTCGGCCGCCACCGGCGTGTTGCGCTCCTCGCGGGGATAGGTGCCGTCGAGGCTGTAGCGCGGCAGCAGCAGGCCCAGGTCGGGCGCGCGCTGGCGGGCCGAGACGCTGGCGCGCAGCACCTCCCGCCCGGTGGCGTCGAGCGCATGACGCAGGTGCAGCAGCGGCAGCACGGCATCGTGACGCTGGCGCACCCGGCCGGGCGGGCCCTCGGTGGCCACATCGACGGCCTCGCCGCGCACGGCCGCCGACACCGCCCACTGCGGCGACGGCGCCCAGTCGTGCTGCACGAACAGCACGCCGCGCTGCCGCAGCGCCGCGAAGGGCACGCCCAGGCTGCCCGTGAGCAGCGGCACGCCGTTGTCGACCTGGTCGCGGCGCTCGTCGTGGTGGCGCCGCTCGAGATCCCAGCCGCCGGTGAGGGTGTGCTGCTCACCCAGCGGCCAGCGCCAGCGCCCGCCCTGCGACTGCTGGCGACCGCGCTGCAGGTGCCGGCTCTCGCGCTGCACGGTGACGGCATCGCCGGGGCCGAAGCCGCTCGCGCGGCCCTCGCCCTCGGATCGCGTGAGCTGCAGCGCCGCCTTCAGCTCCAGCCGGCCGCCGCCGTCGAATCGCTTCACCCACTGCCACTGGTAGCGCTGCAGGGCCCACTCGCCGCGCGAGCGCCAGGCCCAGCGCGGCGTGTCGGGCGGCGTGCCGGCCAGCACCTCGGTGTCGCGCTCGCCGGCGTTGCGCGAGCGGTTGGCCTGCACCAGCGCCTGCCACTGCAGCGTGGCGTCGTCGCGCCAGGCCCAGTCCAGCCGCGGGGCGAACTGCAGCCCGGCGCCGAGCCAGCGGTCCTGCTGCTGCGTGCGACGCAGCGTCCGCATGCCGTCGGCATCGCGCGAGTCGCGCTCGGTGGCCTGCTGCTGGCCATTGGCCCAGGTGAACAGCGACAGCGGCAGGTGCAGGCCCACGGCGCCGAAGCGGTCGCTGTGCGAGACGCTGGTGCTGCCCTGCGGCGCCACGGCGCGCCAGCCCAGCGCGGCGCGCCATTCGGTCTGCCGCAGCCGCGCGGCGCGGCGCAGGATGATGTTGATGGTGCCGGCGGCCCCGCCATGCTCGGCCGTCGGGCCCTTGACGACCTCGATGCGCTCGATGTCGCCCGGGGAGAGCTGGTCCATCGCGAAGCCGGGCGGCGCCGGCTCGCCGTTGATGAGGATCTGCGTGTAGCCGCCGCCCAGGCCGCGCAGCCGCGGCTGGTCGCCGTCGATGTCGACGCCGGCCACGCGCGCCAGCACGTCGAGCACGCTGAGGTCGCCGTGCGCGTCGAGCTCCTCGCGACCCAGCACCGTCAGGCCGACGACGCTCTGTCGCCGCTCGTCGGCTTCGGTCTGGCGGCGGCCCTGCACCGTGATGGCCTGGGCTGCCTCCGGCGCGGGCGGGGCGGCAGCCGGCGGGGCTGGCGCCGCGGCCGCCGCCCCGGCACGGGTGCCCAGCGTCACCAGCACCAGCGCCAGCGCCGCCGCGCGCATCAGCGCCGCCCCTGCAGCCTGGCGAAGGCCGCGGCCATCGCGCCGCCGCCGGCCGGCTCGGCGCCGGGCCCGCGCGGCTGCACGCCACGGCCGGCCGGCCGGAAGCGGTTGTCGCCGGGGGCACGCGCCGGGGCGGCCGGTGCGTCGAGCTTCATGGTCAGCGCGATGCGCTTGCGGGCGAGGTCCACCTCCACCACCCGCACCTTCACGACCTGACCCGTGCGGACCACCTCGCGCGCATCGGCCACGAACTTGTTCGCCAGCTGGCTCACGTGAACCAGGCCGTCCTGGTGCACGCCCAGGTCGACGAAGGCGCCGAACTGCGCCACGT
>JBKDQY010000227.1:0-21998 GCA_046341655.1 Betaproteobacteria bacterium
TGCCCATCGGCGCGATGCCGAAGGGGCTGGCATAGCGGGTGCCGAACAGCGAGACCGACGGCTCGCGCTGCGCCACGTTTCGCAGCACCCGGGGCACGAGCGCCAGTTCGTCGAAGGCGCAGCGGTTGTCCTGAAGTGCCCGGTTGTCCTCGGCCGCGCCGGCCACGTAGCCGAAGATCGGTCGCGGCAGCACCTTCCGCGCGGCGGCCTCGAAGTCGTGCAGCGACAGCAGCGCGCCCGTGCGGCCGGCGGGCCGGCGGCCCTGGAAGGCGGCCCAGGCCTGGCCGGCGGCTGGGGGCGGGGCTTGAGGTGTGCTGGGCATGGCATCGGGCCGCAACGGCGGATCGCTCTGCAGAAAGGACGAGGCCCCTGATGTCGAGTCGGCATCAGGGGCCCTGGGGCTCGAGGCAGGCGCCGGGCGGCGCGCTGCGACGGCCTCACATGTGGTCGATCATCACCTGGCCGAAGCCCGAGCAGCTCACCTGCGTCGCACCCTCCATGAGGCGCGCGAAGTCGTAGGTCACCTTCTTGCTGGCGATCGACTTCTCCATGCTGCTGATGATCAGGTCGGCCGCTTCCGTCCAGCCCATGTGGCGCAGCATCATCTCGGCCGAGAGGATCTCCGAGCCCGGGTTGACGTAGTCCTTGCCCGCATACTTGGGCGCCGTGCCGTGCGTGGCCTCGAACATCGCGACGCTGTCCGACAGGTTCGCGCCGGGCGCGATGCCGATGCCGCCCACCTGCGCGGCCAGCGCGTCGCTGACGTAGTCGCCGTTGAGGTTGAGCGTGGCGATCACCGAGTACTCCGCCGGACGCAGCAGGATCTGCTGCAGGAACGCGTCGGCAATGGAGTCCTTGACGACGATTTCCTTGCCCGTCTTCGGGTTCCTGAACTTGCACCACGGGCCGCCGTCGATGAGCTGCGCGCCGAACTCGCGCACCGCCAGCGCGTAGCCCCAGTCGCGGAAGCCGCCCTCGGTGAACTTCATGATGTTGCCCTTGTGCACGAGGGTGACGCTGGGCTTGTCGTTGTCGATGGCGTACTGCAGCGCCTTGCGCACCAGGCGCTCGGTGCCCTCGCGGCTGACCGGCTTGATGCCGATGCCGCTGGTCTCGGGGAAGCGGATCTTCTTGACCCCCATCTCCTCGATCAGGAACTTGATGACCTTCTTCGCCTTGTCGCTCTCGGCCTCGTACTCGATGCCGGCGTAGATGTCCTCCGAGTTCTCGCGGAAGATCACCATGTTGGTCTTCTCGGGCTCCTTCAGCGGGCTGGGCACGCCCTTGAAGTACTGGATGGGCCGCAGGCACACGTAGAGGTCGAGTTCCTGGCGGAGCGCCACGTTCAGGCTGCGGATGCCACCGCCGACGGGCGTGGTCAGGGGGCCCTTGATGGAGACGACGTAGTCGCGAACCGCATGCAGGGTTTCCTCGGGGAGCCAAACGTCCGGCCCGTACACCTTGGTGCTCTTCTCGCCGGCGTAGACCTCCATCCAGTGGATCTTCCGCTTGCCACCGTAGGCCTTGGCCACCGCGGCATCCACCACCTTCAGCATCACCGGCGTGATGTCGAGGCCGGTGCCGTCGCCCTCGATGTACGGGATGACGGGCTGGTCGGTCACGTTGAGCGAGAAGTCCGGGTTGACGGTGATCTTCTGGCCGGCGGCAGGCACCTTGATGTGCTGGTACATGGTGGGACGTTTCTCCTCTGGGACTGCAGGGCGCGCAGGCGGCCCGGGGCCGCCGCGCGTGATCGGGCAAACCTCGAAATTCTAGTTCACGGGGTCTGTCAACCGACTGACGGCGCGGTGCGTTGTGGACGTCGCCGCCCTACGCGAGGGGGGTATCGACAAACCATGCATTGCAAAGGAAAGACCGAGATGAACAAGCTCCTGGCCGCCCTGATCGCCGCCGCCTTCGCCACCACCGGCGCCATCGCCTCCGACGCGAAGAAGGACGACAAGAAGGCCGCCCCGGCCGCCGCCGCCGCCCCGGCCGCGAAGAAGGAAGAGGCCAAGCCGGCCGCCGCCCCGGCTGCCAAGAAGGACGAGAAGAAGGACGACAAGAAGGACATGAAGAAGGACGCCAAGAAGGAAGAGCCGAAGAAGTAATTCTTCCTGCTTCGTCTGGCAACGCCCGGCCTGGCCGGGCGTTGTCTTTTCAGGGCTCCCCATCGGGCGGGTTCGCGTCAGCCCAGTCCGCACCAGGCGGCGATGGGCGGCCAGATGTCGTGCCCCAGCGCGAACAGCGCCGCCACCGCCAGCAGGGCGCCGGCGGCGCGCGCCAGCCGCCGTTCGAAGGCGGGGGCATCGGCACGGCCCCGGAGCAAGCGCCACAGCGCGGGCGCGGCCAGCAGGCCGCCGGCCGAGGCCATCGCGAAGCCGCCCATGGCCGCCGCGCCGGCCCAGGCCGACTGCGTCATCGAGGCCACGAGCAGCGCCGACTGCAGCAAGCCGCAGGGCCAGGCCACCCAGAGGCCACCGGCCAGGGCCGCTCGCGCCGGACGGCGCCACACCCGCACCGGCGCCGCCCCGGCCGCCAGCAACGGGGCTCCGGAAGGCCCGGCCAGGCCCACGCGACCGATCTGCCCCATCCAGGCCGGCTGCCGACCCTGCGCCAGCAGCCACAGGCCGAGCGCCAGCATGGCAACGTGGAACAGCACCCACAGCGGACGCAAGGCCGGCGTCCACTGCGCCAGCGCTGCCAGGCTGCCCACGCTGGCCGAGGCCAGGAAGCCAGCCGCCGCGTAGCCGGCCACGCGGGCACCCTGGAAGGCCCAGGCACCGGCGCCTCGCGGCCCGGCCACGGCGGCGCAGGGAGCGCTGCACATGGCCGCGCAATGCGGCATGCCCGCCACCCCCAGCAGCAGCGCGCTGCCGACCAGGGCCCCGTCCATGGGCTCAGATGATGCGCGAGAAGCGCTCGCGTGCGCGGTCCGACTGCAGGTGGCGGTCGAACACCATGGCGATGGCGCGGATGAAGTACCAGCCGGTGGCCGTGACCTGAACCTCGCGGTCGTCCATCTGCACCAGGCCCATGCGCTGCAACTCGTGCAACTGCTCGATCTCGGCCGCGAAGACCTCCGGCACCTTCACCAGGTGCGCCAGCTCGATGGACTCGAACTCCACGCGGCCCTGGCACATCAGCGCCATGATGACGGCCCGGCGCAGCAGGTCGTCGCGCGTGAGCGCCAGGCCCCGCACCACCGGAAAGCGACCCTGGGACAGCGCATCCTGGTACTCCGCCAGCGTCTTGGCGTTCTGGCTGTAGGTCGCGCCGATGCGGCCTATGGACGACACCCCCAGCGCCACCAGGTCGGCGTCGGGCTGGGTGGTGTAGCCCTGGAAGTAGCGGTGCAGCCGGCCCTGCCGGCGCGCCACGGCCAGCGCATCGCCCGGCAGCGCGAAGTGATCCATGCCGATGTAGACATAGCCGTTGCCGATGAAGCCGGCGATGGCGTCGCCCAGCATGCGCACGCGCTGCTCGCCCCGCGGCAACTCGGCGGGGTGGATCCGCCGCTGGGGCTTGAATCTTTCCGGCAGGTGCGCGTAGGCATAGAGCGCGATGCGCGACGGCCGCAGCTGCGCCACCTGGGCGATGGTGCGGCGGAACGATTCCGGCGTCTGCCTGGGCAGGCCGTAGATGAGGTCGGCATTGATGGACCCGAAGCCCAGCGCGCGGGCCTCGCCGACGAGTTCCTGCACCATCTCGAAGCTCTGCACCCGGTGCACCGCCTGCTGGACCTCGGGGTCGAAGTCCTGCACCCCGAAGCTCACGCGGTTGAAGCCCATGCCCGCCAGGTTGCGCAGCCGCTCGGGGCTGGCGGTGCGGGGATCGACCTCGATGGACAACTCGGCGCCCGGAAGCACGCGGAACGAGCGCCTGAGCAGCCCCATCAGCGAGCCCAGTTCGTCGTCCGAGAGAAAGGTGGGCGAGCCGCCGCCCAGGTGCAGCTGCGACACCGGCTGGCTGCTGCCCAGCTCGGCCACGTGCATCTCGACCTCGCGCTCGATCCAGTACAGGTACTCGGCGCCGCGGCTCTTGTGCTTCGTGATGATCTTGTTGCAGGCGCAGTAGTAGCACACCGATTCGCAGAACGGGATGTGAACGTACAGCGACAACGGCGGCACGCCGCCCACGCGCGCGCCAGTGGCGCGCTGGCGCAGGGCCTGCCGGTACTGGTCGGACCCGAAGGCCTCGACGAAACGGTCGGCCGTGGGGTAGGAGGTGTAGCGCGGGCCGGGTACGTCCAGCCGGGCCAGCTGCTCGTCGGTGAGTCGCACGTCCTGGACGGTCGCGCTGCCGGCCGTCGAGACGGCCTGAGGTGCCTCGGTACTCATGGCGATCAATGTGCCGGATGGCGCCGCAAGATCGCTTGATCCAGAGCAACAGGCAATGGACGGGTCCCTGCACCCGCGATTGTGTGGACAACGACACGGTTTGGGCGATACTTGGGCAGGAGTCAAGCCGCCATGCAGTCCCCCCCGTCCTCCGCGATCCGGCTCGAGCCCTTCAAGGTCGCCTGCTCCAGCTGCAACCTGCGCGAGCTGTGCCTGCCGGTGGGCATGTCCAACCAGCAGCTTGAGCGGCTCGACGACATCGTCGCCACGCGGCGGGCGGTGCCCCGCGGAGAGTCGCTGTTCCGCGTCGGCGACGCGTTCACGTCGCTGTACGCCGTTCGCACGGGCTTCTTCAAGACCTGCGTGTCTTCCGAAGACGGCCGCGACCAGGTCACGGGCTTCCAGATGGCCGGCGAATTGCTCGGCCTCGACGGCATCGGCACCGACCGCCACACCTGCGACGCGGTGGCCCTGGAGGATTCCCAGGTCTGCGTGATCCCCTTCCACCAGCTCGAGGACCTGTCCCGCGAGTTGTCGGACCTGCAGCGCCACTTCCACAAGATCATGAGCCGCGAGATCGTGCGCGACCACGGCGTCATGCTGCTGCTGGGCAGCATGCGCGCCGAGGAGCGGCTCGCAGCCTTCCTGCTCAACCTGACGCAGCGGCTGCGCACGCGCGGGTTCTCGGCCAACTCGCTGATCCTGCGCATGACGCGCGAGGAGATCGGCAGCTACCTGGGCTTGAAGCTCGAGACGGTGAGCCGGGCCTTCAGCCGCTTCCAGGACGAAGGCATCCTGTCGGTGAAGCAGCGGCAGATCGAGGTGCTCGACGCCGAGGCGCTGCAGCGGCTCGTCAACGGCACCGCCTGCTGAACGCCACCCGCGCGCCGGCTCAGCGCCCAGCGCGGGGAGCCGGGTTCAGTTCGGCCGGGCCCTGCTCCAGCAGCACCGTCAGCGCGCAAGCCGCGCTCGTGCAGGCCCAGAACACGATGAAGGCGATCGAGTAGACCGCGGTGTCCGACAGCGGCAGCGCGGCGCCCGACAGCGTGTGCAGCGAGCTCGGGTCGACGAAGGCGAAGACCAGGATCTCCAGCACCGCGGCCACCAGGAAGGCGGGCCAGAGGATGGCCGCGGCGCGGCGGGCGATGCGCTTCATGGGCCTGACTGCCGCGTCGGCGATCAGGGCCGCGGGGTGGCGGCGTGGTTGCGGCCCTGCACCGCGGGCATCTCGGTGCTGCTGCGCGCCTCGGGCACGCTGATCACCGGGTCGGGGTTGGCGATGGCGATGGCCAGCGTGGCGAAGCCGGCCACCACCACGGCAGCCGGGCCGGCGATCACCATCCACACGATGGGCAGGCGGTACCAGGGTGGGTTGTCGCGCGCATTCATGGGGGTCTCCGGGTTGGGTGCCGCAGCCTCAGCGCGGCACGAGGAAGGTGGACTTCTCGACGACTCGGTGCCCGTCGGCACCGTCCTGCGGCGCCAGCGTCACCTGGAAGCTGACCGGGTGCGCGCCCGTGCCGGCCCTGGCCGCCACATCGGGCGGTACGCGCACCGCGAGCGCCACCCAGCGCGCCTCGGCCGGCGCCAGCGCGATGGGCTCGCGACGGTCCAGCTGCGCCCCCTCCAGGCCCTGCACGGCGACGCTGTAGCGCTGCTCGCGCTCGGTGGCATTCATCACCTGCACGCGGTAGACGTTCTCGACCCAGCCGTCCTCGACCACGCGTGCCAGCGCGCCGCGGTCGCGCACCACGTCCACCTTGAAGGGCGTGCGCAGCAGCAGCGCCACCAGCAGCGCCGTGCAGACCAGGCCCAGGATGCCCGTGTAGACCAGCACCCGCGGGCGGAACACCCGCTTCCACAGCGTGGCGCGCGGGGCACCCTCGGCCATGCCGCGCTCGGTGTCGTAGCGGATCAGGCCGCGGGGGTAGTTCATCTTGTCCATCACGCCGTTGCACACGTCGATGCAGGCGGCGCAGCCGATGCACTCGTACTGCAGGCCGTCGCGGATGTCGATGCCGGTGGGGCACACCTGCACGCACAGGCCGCAGTCGATGCAGTCGCCCAGGCCCTCGGGCCGGGCGCCGTCCTTCTTGCTGCGCCGCGCGTTCTGGCCGCGCGGGTCGCCGCGCGCGGCGTCGTAGGTGATGCTCAGCGTGTCGGGGTCGAACATCGCGCTCTGGAAGCGCGCGTAGGGGCACATGTACTTGCAGACCTGCTCGCGCATGTAGCCGGCGTTGCCATAGGTGGCGAAGCCGTAGAACAGGGTCCAGAACCACTCCCAGGGCCCGAGGCCCAGCGACAGCACCTGCGTGGCCAGCGTCTTGATGGGCGTGAAGTAGCCGACGAAGGTGAAGCCGGTCCACAGGCCGATGGCGATCCACGCCGCCTGCTTGCCGCCCTTGCGCAGCAGCTTCTGCAACGACCAGGGCGCCGCGTCGAGCTTCATGCGCTGCGCTCGGTCGCCCTCGAGCCGGCGCTCCACCCACCTGTAGATCTCGGGGTAGACGGTCTGCGGGCAGGCGTAGCCGCACCACAGGCGCCCGGCCACCGTGGTGAACAGGAACAGCGCGTAGGCCGAGATGACCAGCAGCCCCGTCAGGAAGATGAAGTCCTGCGGGTACAGCACGAGACCGAAGATGTAGAAGCGGCGCGCGCCGAGGTCGAACAGCACCGCCTGGCGCGCGTTCCACTCCAGCCAGGGCAGGCCGTAGAACACCAGCTGCGTGGCCCACACCAGCGCCCAGCGCCAGCCGGCGAACCAGCCGCTGACGGCGCGGGCGTAGATCTTCCTCTGCTTCTGGTAGAGGCTGACGATCTGGGCGGCGGGGTCTTCTGCCGGGGCAACCGGGCTCGGGCCTGCGGACATGCGGTGCTGCCGGGAGGCCTCAGTTCGCGGCGGCTACGCGCGTGCTCTTCGACAGGCTCAGCACGTAGCCGCCCAGCACGTGCACCTGCTCGGGCGTGAGCAGCCGGCCCTGCGCGGGCATCGGGTTGTTGATGCCCTGCGTGATGGCGCGAACGATGGCCTGCTCGCCCCAGCCGTGCAGCCAGACCTTGTCGGTCAGGTTGGGCGCGCCCAGGGCCATGTTGCCCTTGCCCTCGGGGCCGTGGCAGGCCGCGCAGGTGGCGAACTTGGGCTTGCCGAGCTGCGCCGCTACGCTGTTGTGGGCGCTGCCCGACAGGCTCAGCACGTAGTTGGCCAGGTTCTTCACGTCCTCGGCGGTGCCCACGGCAGCGGCCATCGGCGGCATGACGCCGACACGGCCTTCGACGACGACCTTCTTGACGTAGTCGAGGTCGTTGCCGCCGAGCCAGTCGTTGTCGGCCAGGTTCGGGAATCCCTTGGCGCCGCGCGCGTCCGAGCCGTGGCACTGCGCGCAGTTGTTCAGGTACAGGCGCTGCCCGATGCCCATGGCCTTCTCGTCGGCCGCCAGCTGCTCGGCGTTCATGGCCACGAAGCGGGCGTACACGGGGGCCATGGCCTCGCGGGCCTTGGCCTGCTCGGCCTCGTACTGGCCGACGCTGCTCCACTTGAGCAGGCCGGGTGCGCTGCCCATGCCCGGGTAGAAGGCCAGGTACACCGCGGCGAACACCACGGTGATGACGAACAGCCCCATCCACCAGCGCGGCAGCGGGTTGTTCATCTCCTTGAGGTCCTCGTCCCAGACGTGGCCGGTGGTGTTGTCGTTGGCCATCACGCGGCGCTTGGCCGCGATCGCCAGCAGCACCAGGCAGGCCAGCAGCGACACGGCGGTCACCACGGCCACGAACAGCGCCCAGCCGCTGTGCAGGAAATCGCTCACGGCTTACTCCTTGGTTCGGTTAGCGTCCCCGCCGGCGGCGGACACGTCGACGTCGCCGCTCTCGGCGAACGGCAGCATCGCGGCATCGTGGTGATCGGCGCGGCGGCTGCGGCTCCAGGTGTGGACGACCAGCGCGAGGAACAGCGCCAGGCCGGCCACTGTGACCGCGATGCGGAGGGTGTTCACGTCCATCGGTGTGCTCCCCGGGCTACTTGCGCGCGGTGCCCAGCACCTGCAGGTAGGCGATCACGGCATCCATCTCGGACTTGCCCTTGACCTGCTCGGCGGCCGCGGCCACCTCGGCGTCGGTGTAGGGCACGCCCAGGGTCTGCAGGGCCTTCATGCGCTGCCCGATCGACTGGTCGTCGACGACACCCGTCACCAGCCACGGGTAGGCCGGCATGTTGGACTCGGGCACCAGGTCGCGCGGGTTGATCAGGTGCACGCGGTGCCACTCGTCGCTGTACTTGCCGCCGACGCGGTGCAGGTCGGGTCCGGTGCGCTTGATGCCCCACTGGTAGGGGTTGTCGTAGACGAACTCGCCGTCCACCGAGAGCTGCCCGTAGCGCAGCGCCTCGGCGCGGAAGGGACGCACCATCTGCGAGTGGCAGTTGTAGCAGCCCTCGCGGATGTAGACGTCGCGCCCGGCCAGCTGCAGCGGCGTGTAGGGCTTGAGCCCCTCCACCGGCTGCGTCGTGCTGCGCTGGAAGAACAGCGGCACGATCTCGACCAGCCCGCCGACGGCCACCGCCAGCAGGATCAGCACGATCATCAGGAAGTTGCTGGTCTCGATCTTCTCGTGACCGCTCGGGGTGTGTTGCTGTGCCATGGTGTGCTCTCCTGCGGTCGGTCAGGCGTGGGCCAGGGCCGGGGCCGGGATGCGCGCATCCTCGGCACGCCCGCTCTTGACCGTCATCACCACGTTCCAGGCCATGATCAGCATGCCGCCCAGGTACAGCAGCCCGCCGACCAGCCGCACCACGTAGTACGGGTAGGTGGCCTTGACGCTCTCGACGAAGGTGTAGACCAGCGTGCCGTCGGGGTTGACCGCGCGCCACATCAGGCCCTGCATCACGCCGGCGATCCACATCGCGGCGATGTACAGCACGATGCCGATGGTGGCCACCCAGAAGTGCAGTTCGATGGCCTTGACGCTGTACATCGTGGTGCGGCCGAACATGCGCGGGATCAGGTAGTACAGCGAGCCCATGCTGATCAGGCCCACCCAGCCCAGGGCGCCGCTGTGCACGTGGCCCACCGTCCAGTCGGTGTAGTGGCTCAGCGCGTTGACGGTCTTGATGGACATCATCGGACCCTCGAACGTGCTCATGCCGTAGAACGACAGCGAGACGATCAGGAACTTCAGGATCGGGTCGTCGCGCAGCTTGTGCCAGGCCCCGCTGAGCGTCATGATGCCGTTGATCATGCCGCCCCAGCTGGGGGCCAGCAGCACCAGGCTGAAGACCATGCCGATGCTCTGAGCCCAGTCGGGCAGCGCGGTGTAGTGCAGGTGGTGCGGGCCCGCCCACATGTACGTGAAGATCAGCGCCCAGAAGTGAACGATGCTCAGCCGGTAGCTGTACACCGGGCGCTCGGCCTGCTTGGGGATGTAGTAGTACATCATCCCCAGGAAGCCCGCCGTGAGGAAGAAGCCCACCGCGTTGTGGCCGTACCACCACTGGATCATCGCGTCCTGCACGCCGGCATAGGCGCTGTAGCTCTTCATCGCGCCCCAGGGGATGGCGGCGCTGTTGACGATGTGCAGCAGCGCGACGGCGATGATGAAGGCCCCGAAGAACCAGTTCGCCACGTAGATGTGCCGGACCTTGCGCATGCCGACGGTGCCGAAGAAGACGATGGCGTAGGCCACCCACACCACCGCGATCAGCAGGTCGATGGGCCACTCGAGCTCGGCGTACTCCTTGCCCTGGGTGTAGCCCAGCGGCAGGCTGATGGCTGCCGCCAGGATGACGAGCTGCCAGCCGACGAAGGTGAACATGGCCAGGCCCGGCGCGAACAGCCGCGTCTGGCAGGTTCGCTGCACGACGTGGTAGCTGGTGGCGAACAGCGCGCAACCGCCGAACGCGAAGATCACCGCGTTGGTGTGCAGCGGCCGCAGGCGGCCGTAGCTGAGCCAGGGAATGCCCAAGTTGAGCTCGGGCCAGGTCAGCTGGGCGGCGATGATCACGCCGACCAGCATGCCGACCACGCCCCACAGCACCGCGGCCAGGGCGAACAGCCTGACCACGTTGTCGGCATAGACGGCCTGCCCGGATGCGGCAGCACGTGTGGTTGACATCGAACGGACTCCTCGGATCGGCTGCAACGCCTGCAACCTGTCCAGGCATTCTTCCGTTCAGTCCTCGCGGCGGGCTTGACCGGCGTCAACCGGCCCGGGCTCGTCTGTCAGGATCCGTTCACCTTCGCGCTCGAGGTCCTCGAACTGGCCGCGGTTCAGCGCCCAGCCGAAGACGGCGATGATGCCCAGCACGATCAGCGCCGACAGCGGGATCAGGAGGTACAGGCTTTCCATGCGGGGCCCGCGTTCAGCGCGCGGCGCGCTGGGCGTTGACGATCACGACCAGAGAGCTCAGCGCCATGCCCAGGCCCGCGGCCCAGGGCGGCAGCCAGCCCACCAGCGCCAGCGGGATGCACGTGGCGTTGTACGCCGCCGACATCACCAGGTTCTGCTTCACGATGGCCACCGCGCGGCGTGCGCGCGCACGCGCGCACACGATGTCGTCCAGGCGGCTGGACGTCACCACGGCATCGGCCTGGGCACGCGCCACCAGGGCACCCTGCCCCATGGCCAGCGAGGCGTCGGCGCGCGCCAGGACCGGCGCGTCGTTGATACCGTCGCCCACCATCATCACGGGCCCGTCGGCGGACTGCAGGGCGGCCAGCGCGGCCAGCTTGGCTTCGGGCGTGGCCCCGGCCTGCACGCGCGCGATGCCCAGCCGCGCCGCCAGGCCCTGCGCGCGCGCGGCGCGGTCGCCGCTGAGCAGCGTCACCTGCACGCCCTCGGCCTGCAGACGTGACACGACTTCGGCGGCACCCTCGCGCAGCGTCTCGTCGAAGTCGAAGGCAGCCTGGGCCACGCCGTCGCACGCCAGCACCACGGCGTCGTCGCCACCTGCGCCCGCGGCCCAGGCGGGCGAGCCCAGGCGCCAGGCGCGGCCCTGCGCGTCGATGCCCTCGACGCCCGCGCCGGGCACTTCGCGAACTTCCATCCAGCCCGCCGAGGCCTCGCCCAGGCCCGCGACCAGCGCGCGCGAGAGCGGGTGCTGTGACCAGCCCGCGAGCGAGGCCGCGTGGCGTCGGAGCGTGGCCGCGTCGGCGGCCGGCTGCGCCAGCGGCCGCAGCCGCACGCCGGCCAGCGTGGGGCGGTCCTCGGTGAGCGTGCCGGTCTTGTCGAACACAGCGTGGCGCGCCCTGGCCAGCACCTCGATCGCATCCAGCCGCTGCAGCAGCACGCCCTCGCGCGCCATGCCGCGCGCCGCGGCCACCAGCGTGGCCGGCGCCGCCAGCGACAGCGCGCAGGGGCAGGTGACGATGAGCACCGACACCGCCACCCAGACGGCGCGCGACGGATCGATCAGGCTCCAGGCCGCGGCCCCGCCCGCCGCCAGCAGCAGCACCGCCCACAGGAAGGGCGGCGCCCAGCGGTCGGCCAGCCGCGCGGCGGCCGGGCGCTGCGCCAGCGCGCTCCTCATCATCGAGACGATGCCCTCCAGCCGGGTGTCGCCGCCGATGCGCTCCACGCGCACCAGCACCGGCGAGCCCACGTTCACGCTGCCGGCCACCACCGGGCTGCCCTCGGCCTTGGCCACGGGCGTCGATTCGCCGGTGAGCAGCGACTCGTCGGCCTCGGTGCGGCCCTCGTGCAGCACACCGTCGGCCGGGAAGGCCTGGCCCAGCGGCACGCGCACCAGGTCGCCCGCGTGCAGGCGCAGCGTGCTGACGGCGGTGACGCCCCCGTCGGGGCTCACCCGCCAGGCGGTCTCGGGCAGCCGGGCCATGGCGCGCTCAAGTTGCTCGGCCGCGCGACCGCGGGCCTTCAGCTCCACCCAGCGCGCGCCGAGCAGGAAGCTCACGAACATGGTCAGCGAGTCGAAGTAGACCTCGCGGCCGAACGGACCGCCGGGGTCGAAGGTGGCGCCGGTGCTGGCCACGAAGGTGATCAGCAGGCCCAGCGCGACGGGCACGTCCATGCCGATGGCGCGCGGGTCGAACAGGCGGCCCCGCCCGGCCAGCACGCTGCGCAGCGAGCGCCAGGCACCGGCGAAGAACGGCGTCGCCGAGAAGGCCATCACCGGCAGCGTGAGCATCCAGCTGCCCCAGTTCAGCAGGCGCAGCATCTCGGTGCCGAGTTCCTCGGGCGTGGCCACGTAGCTGGGCCACGCCAACATCATCACCTGCATGGCGCAGAAACCGGCGACGAACAGGCGCCACAGGGCCTGTCGCGCCTCGCGGCGGCGCATCTCGCGCGCCGGCGCGGCGGCGTCGGGCACGGCGTCGTAGCCGGCGCGGCGCACGGCCGCGATCAGCGCCGAGGGGCGGGTGCGTTCGGGATCCCAGGTGACGCTCGCGCGCTCGCTGGCGGCGCTGACCTGCACCGCGGACACGCCGTCGACGCGCGCGAGCGCGTTCTCGATCAGCCCGGCGCAGGCTGCGCAGTGCATGCCCGCCAGCTGCAGCGAACTCTCTGCAAGGCGCTCCCCCGCCGGGCCGCTGACCCATTGCGTGAAGCGGCCGAACTCCAGCGGGTCGTCGACGACGTCGGCGCCGCCGGCCGCTTCGGGCGGGGATGAGAGAGACACAGCCACACCATAATCTAGCCGCCTCATCCGGCTTGCCCCATGACATCGATCAAGCGCCTCACCGCCCTCGCCCCGATCCTGGCCGCGCTGGCCGCAGCCCCCGTCGAGGCGCAGAGCGGTCCGCAGCCCAGGCTGCCGACCACGCCGCTGACCATCGGCATCCACGTCGTGCAGGCCGAGATCGCCGCCACGCCCGAGCAGCAGGCCACCGGCATGATGTTCCGCACCAGCATGGGCACCAACGAGGGCATGCTGTTCGTGAACGACGAACCCGGCGTGCGCTGCTTCTGGATGCGCAACACGCTGCTGCCGCTGAGCATCGCCTTCATCGCCGACGACGGCACCATCGTCAACCTGGCCGACATGGCGCCCAGGTCCGAGCAGTCGCACTGCTCCGAGCGGCCGGTCCGCTTCGCGCTCGAGATGAACCAGGGCTGGTTTGCCAAGCGCGGCATCCAGGCGGGCGCGCGCATCAGCGGCAAGCCGTTCCGGCGATAGTCAGCGGGGCTTACGGCTCGGGGTGGGCGGCCGGCTGCAGGCGGGCCTCAGCGGGCGCATCGGGCGACGTTTCCCCGACGATGCCAGAGGGCGCGTCCACGGGCAGCGGCAGCACCAGCGAGAACACCGAGCCCTCGCCGGGTACCGAGGCGGCGTGCAGCCGCCAGCCGTGGCGCAGCGCGGTTTCTCGCGCCATCGACAGCCCCAGCCCCGTGCCCTGGCCCACCGGCTTGGTGGTGAAGAACGGGTCGAAGACCCGGTCCAGGTGCTGCGGGGCGATGCCGATGCCGTTGTCGCGCACCTCGACGACCACCTCGCGCCGCGCACCGGCGCCGCGCTCGTGCGCGGACAGCGCGACGACCCCGTGCCGCTTCGCCGACTCGACGGCGTCGTGCGCATTGCCCAGCAGCGCCAGGAACAGCAGCTTGACCTCGGCCACCGCGCAGGCGCGCGTCGGCCGGACGCTGAAGTCGGTCTGCAGCGACAGCGCCACGCGGGCCGACGGCAGGAAGGTCTGCCAGGCCGATTCCAGCAGCGCCACCAGATCGGCGTCTTCCACGATGCCGACGCCTTCGGGGTTCTCCGCACGCAGGCGCTGGATCACGCGCGCGATGCGGTCGATGCCCTCCGCGCTGGTCTTCAGCGAGGCCCGGATCTGCTCGAAGCGGGCGTCGAAGGCCTGGCCGATCTCGGGGGCGGTGTCCTCGCTCAGCAGGCTGTCGATGAACGCGCGCAGGGCGTCCACCTGCGCCGCCGCATTCTGCCCGGCCAGCCGCGCGAAGTGCGCGGGGTTGTTGATCTCGTGCGCCATGCCTGCCGTGAGCACGCCCAGCGAGGCCATCTTCTCCTGTTGCACGATGCGTGCCTGTGCTTCGTGCAGCGCCTGGAAGGTCTCGGCGTTGGCCAGCGCGATGGCGCCATAGGCGCACAGGGTCTCGAAGATCGCCACCTCGCGCTCGCCGTAGGCCTGTTCACGGGTGGAGTGCACGGTCAGCACACCCAGCAGACGCTCGCCCAGGTACAGCGGCGCGCACATCATGCTCAGCATCCGCACGATGCCCGCGTCGACGCGCGCCGCGCCGGGCGCGAGACCCTGCAGCACGGCACGCCGCTCGCGCACGCAGCGGCGAACCGGGTCGTCGGTCGACAGCGCGGCGTCGAGCTCGGGAAGACGGCGCCCGTCCTCGATGCCGTAGAGCAGGCTTCGCGTGGCCAGCGCCGGGTCGACCCGGTGCAGGGCGAACGCATGTCCGTCCATCAGCCGCTGCAGCTGGCGGTGCAGCGTCGCGAACACCGCCTCGCGGTCGAGGTTGCCGGTGACCTCGCGGCCGATGCGGCCCAGATCCTCCAGCGTCGCCAGCGCCTCGGTCAGGCTGGCGGCCTTGCTGGCGCGAACCTCGGCCAGCAGCGCCTCCTCGCGCGCCTGCGAAGCAGCCTGCAGGGCCTGCAGCCGCTCGGCCTGCGCCGCCTCGTGCTCGGACTTGAGCTGACGCAGCCGCACCGACAGCGCCAGGGTCAGCAGCATCGTCCCGGCGGCGAAGCCCAGGCTTGCCGAATGCTCGGTGAGCAGCCCCCCCGGCACCAGGCCGAACAGGCGCAACACGGTCACGAACACGCCCAGGAGCTGGAAGAGCCAGCCGACCAGGACGTAGCGCGCCACCGCTATGCCGTGCGCGTGTGCCCGCAGCGCGGTCAGCGGCAGCAGGAGGCAGCTCGAACCCGTCAGAACCAGCAGGACCTGGATGCTCGTGCGATAGGCCAGGAGGCCGGTCAGCTCAGCCAGGGCCATCAGCCCGCACAGCGCGGCCAGGCCGAGCAGCAGCCGTCCAGTCGCGCATGTCCGCCGCCGGCTCTCCAGCACCTGGTACGCGAACAGGCAGGACGCCGCGACGCCCAGGGCCGCCGAGACACTCGACACCGTGGCCGTCAAGGCCGGCTGCCCGGGCCAGAGGTGGAGCTGCCCGAGGCCCTCGGCGCTCACGAAGTAGGCGAGGTACGAGCCCGCGCTGATCACGTACATGAAGTGCACGGATTCGCGGCTGACCACCCCGGAAACCAGGTTGATCAGCAGCAGCGCCAGCATCAGCCCGATGAACGAGCCCTGCGCCAGCGAGACGCGACTGTCGTGCAGGAGGAACGCATCCGGCTGCCACAGCGTGAGCGGCAGGCTGAGGCTGCTGACGCTGTGCACGCGGATCCAGAGCGTGCCCTCGGGTGGCAGGTCCAGCGGGAAGACGTGGCGGGTGTTCGCAACGGGCCTAAGCTCGAGGGGCAGCGCGCTGCCGCCTTCCAGCGTGCGCACGCGGCCGTCGGGCAACAGCAGGTGCAGTTGCACGTGCTGCAGCGGCGCATACGCCAGTTCCAGGAGCCAGGGCCGCGGACCGTCCCGGTTGTCGTACCGCAAGCGCAGCCAGTAGGCCGAGGTGCTGAAACCGAACGAGGGAACGGCACTGCTGCTGGCGCGCCAGGGCAAGGTGTCCTTGCTGGCGATGATCTCGTCGATGCCCAGGCGGTGATCGGCGTCTTCCAGCACGTCCAGCAGACGCCCGAGCGGGACCATGCGCATGTCCGGCTGCAGCACCAGCGTCCGCCCTGCTGCGTCCGCCCGCTCCGGCGCCGCCGCGCCGGACATCGACGCCAGCAGTGCCAGCGAGGCCAGCAGCAGCATGCCCAGGCGCTGCCACGCCGCGCGCCCCGCCATCATCCGCCACCACGCGGGGCCACGGGCAGGCTGAGCCAGATCTCCGTGCCCCGCCCCGGCTGCGAGCGCACCTCGATGTCGCCGCCCATGCCGTGCACGACCTCGAGGCAGATGCCCATGCCCAAGCCGGTGCCGCGGGCGGCGCCCTTGGTCGTGAAGAAGGGTTCGAACAGGCGTTGCCGCACCTCGGCGTCCATGCCGCAGCCGTCGTCGATGACGCCCAGGCGCAGGCTGCCGCCCTGCAGCCGGCTGACCGCCCGCACCACGCCGGGTTCGCGCTTCCCGCTGCCCGCGGCACGGGCCTCGATGGCCTGGCAGGCGTTGACCAGCAGGTTCACGAAGACCTGCTGCATCGCGCCGCGGCCGCAGCGCACGGGTGCGCGCTCGCGCAGGTCGGAGTCGAATCGCACCGCCTGCCCGAAAGCCACGTTCACCAGGCGCATCGACCGCTCCAGAACCTCGGCGACGTCGACGTCCTCCTCGACATCGGCCCCGGAACCGGGGCGCGCCTGCGAGCGCACCGCCTGCACCACCTCGGCGATGTGCCGGCACCCGTCGTTCACCAGGCCGATGTGCTGCTCGAGCCGCTCGAAGCGCCGCTCGAAGTCGGCGCGGATCTCCGGGTCGGTTTCGTCGTCGAGCAGCGTGTCGAGGTGGGACCGGAAGCGGCCGAGCTCGAGGCGGAGGTTGTCGGCGCTGAGTTGCGCGAAGTGGTTGGGATTGCTGACCTCGTGCGCCAGGCCGGCCCCGAGCATGCCGAGCGTGGCCAGGGGCTCCTGTGCGCGGAGTGCGTCCCGCAGCGATTGCAGGCGGCGCTGCTGCATGTCGGACTGGCGGCGCAGCCGCGCAAGCTCGAGGTGCGGCCGCAGCCGCGCCGCCAGCAGGGTCTCGCTCAGCGGCAGACGCAACCAGTCGCTGGCCCCCTCGGCCAGCGCCGCCTGGACCGCGTCCTCGTCGGCCGCTTGGCCGAAGACGAACAGCACCCCGCCCTGGGGCAGCCAGCGCTGCCGCGCCCGACGGCATGCCGCAGCCCCGTGCACCCGCACGGCTGCGGCGTCCACGAAGACCGCGTCGGGCTGGTCATGGCCGGCATGGGCGCCGCCGATCTCGCCAGACACCGTGCCACGAGCCACGAGCCAGCCCTGGGCCATCAGTTGCCGAGCCATCGGCTCGGCCTGCCCGGCATCGGCCAGCACGAGCGCGGACGGCGCCCGTGGCGCGGCGTCATCGACCGTGTGCTCGGGCACCGGGGCACCGGCCGCGGTGGGCAGGCAGGACGTATCCACGGGCGCTCAGGGACTGACCGCCCGGACGAAGTCGGTGCGCGCCTGGGCTTGGGCCCTGGCGCGGGTCCGGGCCCAGGCCTCGAGTTCGGCCGGGGGCAGCGGCGGCGCGAAGTGGTAGCCCTGGACGACGTTGCAGCGCAGCTCGCGAAGCTTGTCGAGGTGGCCCTCGGTCTCGACGCCCTCGGCGATGACCTTCAGGCCCAGCGTGTGGCCCAGCATCACCACGGTGCGCGTGATGGCCTCGTTGTCCGGGTGGCTCAGCATCGGGCGCACGAAGGACTGATCGACCTTCAGGTTGTCCAGGGGGAAGGACTTCAGGTAGGTGAGCGACGAATAGCCGGTGCCGAAATCGTCGATCGACAGCCGCACCCCCATGCCGCGCAGCGCCTTCATGACCCGGATGCAGTGATCGGTGTCGGCCACCGAGACGCTCTCCGTGATCTCCAGCTCCAGCGCCTCGGGCGGCAGCCGATGCTCGGCGAGCGCGCCGTGCACGTGCCGCAGGAAGTTCGGGTCGTGGAACTGGCCGGCCGAGATGTTGACGGCCACCACCAGCGGCAGGCCGGACGCGTGCCAGGCAGCGCCCTGTCGACAGGCCTCGCCGAGCACCCACTGGCCCAGCGCGACGATGTGGCCGTTGGTCTCGGCCAGCGGAATGAACTCCATCGGGGGCACCAGACCATGCTGCGGGTGCTGCCAGCGCAGCAAAGCCTCCACGCCGACCAGCTGCCCGGTCTGCAGCTCGATCTGTGGCTGGTAGAACAGCCGAAGTTCGCCGCGGCGGGCAGCCCCGCGCAGTTCCTGCTCCAGGGTGAGCAGGCGCTCCGACCGCTGGTTCATCTCGGGTCGGTAGACGATGTCGCAGCTGCCCGGCACCTGGGCGGTCTGCGAGAACGCGGCGTCGGCGTTGCGCATCAGCTCGGCGGCGCCCGTGCCGTGCTCGGGGTGCACCGCCACGCCCACCTTGAGGTTGAGGTGGACTGCCACCCCGTGGATCTCCAGCGGCTCCTGCAGGCTCTCGATCAGGGTCCTCGCGAAGCGCTCGGCCGCGGCGCGGCCACCCGGCACGGGCAGCACCGCAGCGAAGATGGCACCGTCGAACCGGTAGATGCGAGCTCCGGGCAGTTCGTCCTTCAGCCGTGCGGCGGTGTCCTGCATGCGCCGGGCTGCCGCTGCGAGAAGTTCGTCGCCGAACGCATATCCGTGGCCGGCCACGACGGGCTTGAAGCGGTCGAGCTCCATCATCAGGAACGCCAGCGGCGTGGCGCCCGCGCGGCTCCCCTCCAGGGCTTGGGCGATGTCGCCGTCCAGCGACCGTCGGTTTGGCAGGCCGGTCAGCGGGTCATGCAGCGCCTGGTGCTGCAGGATGCGGTTGGTCTGGTCGACCCGCTGGCGCAGTTCGTAGGCCTCCACTGCCCGCTTGACGGTCAGCAGCAGGTCGTCGCGATCGACCGGCTTGGAGACGTAGCGGTAGATCTCCGCGCGGTTGAGCGAGTCGAGGATCGCCTGCAGGTCGGAATAGCCCGTGAGGATGATGCGCAGCGTCTTGGGCATCAGCGACTTGAGCCGCTCCAGCAGCTCGGTCCCCGTGAGCCGCGGCATGCGCTGGTCGCTGATCACCAGCGCAATGCCGTCGCGGTCGCGCATCGCGAGCAGCGCCTGGTAGGCGGCTTCGCCGTCGGCCGCGGTGAGGACCTCGTACTCGTCGCCCAGCAGGGCCGACAGCGCCGCCAGGTTGGCGGGCTCGTCGTCGACCAGCATGATCCGCATGCGCGGCTCGCGGGCCGCCGGCACGGCATCGGGTCGCTTCTTGACGCTGAACAGGGGCATGAGTCACTCTCCCGACGCGCCTGCCGGCCCGCTGCGGCGCATGCGGCCGCTCGCCGGGGGTCGGCGTCGTCCTGAGATGCTGAGGGCACACCGGCGCACCGAACTCCGGATAAGGACGGGCGAGGGCCCGCAGTTCGGGCGCTCTGCTCCTCCACCGGCCCTTGCCGGCGACAGCCAAGGGTCGCTCAGGCCGCCAGCCGCACCGTGAAGCGCATGCCGTCCACCTGCGGCCGAGTCGCCGCCTCGAGCGTGCCGCCCAGGCGCGTGACGATCTCGTGCGCGATGGCCAGGCCCAGGCCGGTGCCCCCGTCGCTGCGGAGGTCGGCGCGCTCGCCGCGCCAGAAGGGCTCGAACAGCCGCGGCAGCTCGTCGGGGCGCACGCCGGGGCCGTCGTCCTCCACCACCACCTCGGCGCCGCCGCCGCCCAGCTGCGCGATGCGCAACCGGATCTGCCCGCCGCCGTAACGCCGTGCGTTGTCGAGCAGGTTGGCCACCACCTCGCCCAGCCAGATGGGGTGGGCGCGAGCCGGCACGGGCTGCCCGGGCGCGTCGAGCTCGATCTGCCGGCCCTGGCGAAGCGCCTCCAGCACCAGCGGCTCGGCGGCCTCGCGCACCAGGGGCACGATGTCCATGGTGGCCTGCTCGCCCTGCAGCGTGAGCGAGGTCTCGGAACTGGCCAGGCTGAGCAACTGGCCGATCAGCCGCGACAGCCGCTGTGTCGAGCCCTGCAGCTCGGCGAGCAGCGCGTGGCCGGGCTCGACGCCGGCACGCTGCAGCTCGCGCTCCAGTTCCTGGGCGAGCACGCGGATGCCGGCCACCGGCGTGCGCAGCTGGTGCGCCGCATCGGCCACGAATCGCCGTTGCAGCGCCACCGAGTGCTGCACGTCGAGCATCAGGTCGTTGATGCGCTCCACCATCGGCAGGGCCTCTGCCGGCACGCGCTGCAGCGGCAGCGGCCGCCAGTCGTGCAGCTCGCGCAGGCCGATCTCGCCGCTGAGCCGGCGCAGCGGCCGCAGGCCGCGGTTCACGCCCCAGCCCAGCAGGCCGAAGGTGACCAGCCCCAGCCCCAGCGCCGGCAGCACGACGGCCAGCTGCAGGTCGCGCACCAGCGCCGCCCGCTTGGCGGTGGTCTCGACGACAACGATGGAGACGGTGCGGTCGATCATCGGGCTGGTCACCGAGAACACCGCACCGCGCACGGGCAGGCCCTGGTACCGGGCGTCGAACAGCTGCGGCTGCTCGAGGCTGGCCACGTCGAAGCGCGGCACCGGCACCGTGGCATCGCCGGCCAGCGCGGTGCCCTCGATGTCGACCATCACGAAACCGTTGCGGTCCTCGCTGTCCCAGGTCAGCAGCTCCATGATCTGGCGGCTGACGTCGAGCAGCGGCCCCCGGTCGGACCAGACGACGCGGGCCGCGATGGCCGAGGCCTCGTCGCGCAGCGAGCGGTCGAAGGCCCGTTGCGCCGCATCGCGCGCGATGTACACCGCGCCCGTCACCGCCACGCCCAGCCCCACCAGCCAGATCCAGGCCAGCGGCACGAGCAGCCGCCGGGCCAGCGAGGGCGCCTGCGAAGCCTTCACCCCGCGTCCCTCGGCCCCCCCCGTGCCGGGGCGAATCCCACGGCGCAGGCCGGCCCGCTCATGGCGGCGACGACTCGGCCGCCTCCATCACGTAGCCGAAGCCGCGGACCGTGCGGATGACGACGCCCAGCTCGCCGAAACGCTTGCGCAGGCGGTGCACGTAGACCTCGACGGAGTTCTCGCTGAAATCCGCCTCCCAGCTCGACAGCCGCGCGACGATCTGATCCTTGGGCACGACGCGCCCGGCGCGCTGCATCAGCAGCTCGGTCAGGGCCAGCTCGCGCGGCGACAGCGCCACCCGATCGCCACGGTGGCGAAGCTCGCGGTCGCCCACGTGAAGCACCAGGTCGCCCAGCGACAAGGTGTTGTCTGCACGGCCGGCAGACCGCCGGCCCAGTGCGCGCAGCCGCGCCAGCAGCTCTGGCAGGTCGAAGGGCTTGACGAGGTAGTCGTCGGCACCGGCATCGAGGCCGGCCACACGGTCGGCGAGCTGGTCGCGCGCCGTCAGCAGCAGCACGGGCATTGCCGCGCCGCGCGGTCGCCAGTGGCGCAGCACCTCCATGCCGTTGCGGCGCGGCAGGCCCAGGTCGAGCACGGCCACGTCGTGCTCGCCGGTCAGGCCGGCGTGGCTGGCCTGCTCGCCGCAGGCCAGCACGTCCACGCGCCAGCCCTCGGCCTGCAGCGCGTGGCGCATGCCGACGGTCAGCGCGTGGTCGTCCTCGACGAGCAGGACCCTCATCGCGCCAGCGAACGGACCGGCATCAGCCGAAGTTCTTCTGCGCGAACTCCCAGTTCACGAGCTTGTCGAGGAAGGTCTCGACGAACTTCGGGCGCAGGTTGCGGTAGTCGATGTAGTAGGCGTGCTCCCACACGTCCACCGTCAGCAGCGCGGTGTCGCCGGTGGTCAGAGGGGTGCCGGGGGCGCCAATGTTGTCGATGCGGACGCTGTCGTCGGCCTTCTTGACCAGCCAGGTCCAGCCACTGCCGCCGTTGCCGACGGCGCTCTTGACGACGGCGTCGCGGACGGCGGCGTAGCTGCCCCACTTGGCGCTGATGGCCGCGGCCAGCGCGCCGCCGGGCTCGCCGCCGCCGTTGGGCTTCATGCAGTTCCAGAAGAAGGTGTGGTTCCAGATC
>JBKDQY010000228.1:0-20958 GCA_046341655.1 Betaproteobacteria bacterium
TCTACATGTACGGCGTGATGGGGCGGCTGGCCATGCTGGCGGCCTCCTACGAGCTGGAAGCCACCGACCCCGAGGCCGAGAACTTCGAATGAGCGCATCCGCGCCCGGTCAGCGCGCCGCGCTGCCGGCGCTGACCCTGGCCGCCATCGGCGTCGTGTATGGCGACATCGGCACCAGCCCGCTGTACGCGCTGAAGGAGGTCTTCGCGCACGGCCGCGTGGCGATGACGCCCGACCACGTGCTGGGCATCCTGTCGCTGGTGTTCTGGACGGTCACGGTGGTCGTCACGCTCAAGTACGTGACGCTCATCCTGCGCGCCGACAACCACGGCGAGGGCGGCCTGGTCGCCATGCTCGCGCTGGCCTCTCAGGCCGTGAAGGACCGGCCGGCGCTGCGCTCGCGCCTGCTGCTGCTGGGCATCTTCGGCACCGCCATCTTCTTCGGCGACGGCGTCATCACGCCGGCCATCAGCGTGCTGTCGGCGGTCGAGGGCCTGGAGGTGGCGGCGCCCGGGCTGCACCGCTACGTGGTGCCGGTGACGCTGGCCGTGCTGACGCTGCTGTTCGCGGCGCAGCGCTTCGGCACCGCGGCGGTGGGGCGCTGGTTCGGGCCGGTCACGCTGACGTGGTTCGCGGTGCTGGCGGTGCTGGGCGTCGTGCACATCGCGCGCAACCCCTCCGTGCTGGTGGCCCTGTCGCCGCACCACGCGCTGGGCTTCATGCTCGCCGAGCCCGGCGTGGCCTTCATCGCCCTCGGCGCCATCGTGCTGTGCGTCACCGGCGCCGAGGCGCTGTACGCCGACCTCGGCCACTTCGGCAAGCGGCCGATCCGCCTGGCCTGGTTCACCGTCGTGATGCCGGCGCTGCTGCTGAACTACTTCGGCCAGGGCGCGATGCTGCTGCAGCACCCCGAGAACGTGGCCAATCCGTTCTACGAGATGGCGCCGCAGTGGGCGCTGTTCCCGCTGATCGGGCTGGCCACGGCAGCCACGGTCATCGCCTCGCAGGCGCTCATCACGGCGGCGTTCTCGGTCACCAAGCAGGCGGTGCAGCTGGGCTACATCCCGCGGCTGCGGCTGCTGCACACCAGCGTGCGCGCCAGCGGCCAGATCTACATCCCGTTCGTCAACTGGAGCCTCTACGGCTGCGTGGTCTTCGCAGTGGTGGTGTTCGGCAGCAGCAGCGCGCTGGCCTCGGCCTACGGCATCGCCGTCACCATCGACATGACCATCACCACGGTGATGACCTTCTTCGTCATCCGGCACGCCTGGAAGCTGCCGCTGGGGCTGTGCGTGGCGGCCACCGGGCTGTTCTTCGCCGTCGACATCGTCTTCCTCTCGGCCAACCTCGTGAAGGTGCTGGAGGGCGGCTGGTTCCCCCTGGCCATCGGCGGCGCGGTGTTCGCGCTGATGACCACCTGGCACGCCGGCCGCCGCCTGATGGCCGAGCGGCTGCGCGACGAGGCGCTGGAGCTCGGCCCCTTCGTCGAGAGCCTGTTCCTGGCCCCGCCGCAGCGGGTGTCGGGCACCGCGGTGTTCCTCAGCGCCGAGCAGGGCAGCACGCCGTTCGCGCTGCTGCACAACCTCAAGCACAACAAGGTGCTGCACGCGCAGAACCTGTTCGTCACCGTGGTGCACCACGAGCTGCCCTGGATCGGCTTCGACCGCCGCGTCGAGCTTGAGCCGCTGGGCCACGACTGCTGGCAGGTGACGCTGCACTTCGGCTTCAAGAACGACCCCGACGTGCCCGAGGCGCTGAAGCTGCTGGCCGGCCGCGGCATCGCGCTCGACGACATGGAGACCAGCTACTTCCTCAGCCGCGACACCGTCGTCCCGAAGCTGGGCCGCGCCGGTGGCGGCATGGCCCCCTGGCGCGAGAAGCTGTTCGCCAGCATGCACCGCAACGCCGCCGCCGCGGCCGACTTCCTGCACCTGCCGACGAACCGCATCGTCGAGCTGGGCACCAAGATCGAGGTGTGACTACGCCGCCAGCAGCGGCGTGAACAGCTTCGTCTGCCGCGGCCGGTAGGGCTTCAGCCGCCGGGCGATCTCGGCGATGTGCTCCGGCGTCGTGCCGCAGCAGCCGCCGGCGATGTTGAGGAAGCCGCTGCGGGCGAACTCCTCCAGCAGCGAGGCCGTGACCTCGGGCGTTTCGTCGAAGCCGGTGTCGCTCATCGGGTTGGGCAGGCCGGCGTTGGGGTAACAGCTGATCCAGGTGTCGAAGGCCACCTTGGACAGCTCCTCGATGTAGGGCCGCATCAGCGCCGCGCCCAGGGCGCAGTTCAGGCCCACGGCCAGCGGCCGCGCGTGGCGGACGCTGTGCCAGAACGCGGCCACGGTCTGTCCGCTGAGGATGCGGCCCGAGGCGTCGGTGACGGTGCCGCTGATGATCACCGGCAGCCGCTCGCCCGTGGACTCCATCAACTCGTCGAGCGCGAAGATGGCGGCCTTGGCGTTGAGCGTGTCGAAGATGGTCTCGACCAGGAAGACGTCGCAGCCGCCCTCGAGCAGCGCCGCAGCCTGCTCGCGGTAGGCGTCGCGCAGCTGGTCGAAGCTCACGTTGCGCGCACCGGGGTCGTTGACGTCGGGGCTGATGCTGGCCGTGCGGGGCGTGGGCCCGAGCGCGCCGGCCACGAAGCGGGGCTTGTCGGGCGTGGAGAAGCGCTCGCAGGCCTCGCGCGCCAGCCGGGCCGCGGCGACGTTCATCTCCCGCGCGAGGTGGGCCAGGCCGTAGTCCTCCTGCGCGATGGCAGTGGCACCGAAGGTGTTGGTCTCGATCAGGTCGGCGCCGGCGGCGAGGTACTGCTCGTGGATGCCGCGGATGACATCCGGCCGCGTCAGCACCAGCAGGTCGTTGTTGCCCTTGAGGTCTGTCGGGTGGGCGGCCAGCGCCTCATTGCGGAAGTCCGCCTCGCCGAGCCGGTGGCGCTGGATCATCGTGCCCATGGCGCCGTCGATGATGGCGATGCGCTGCTGCAAAATGGCGGGCAGGGCGGCGCCGCGCGTGTAGCGGGCGGTCGCAGCGGTCGGGACGGGCGGAGTCGGCGCGTTCATTGCCTGATTCTAGGAAGCCCCACCCGGCGCCCGGCGCCGTGCGCATGAAACACCTCACTCCCCTCGAAGCCTGGCAGTACCTGCAAGCGCGGCCCGACGCGCTGTTCGTCGACGTGCGCATGGAGATCGAGTACCTCTACGTCGGCCACCCGCCCGGGGTGGTGCACGTCGCCTGGTACGAGTACCCCGAGATGCAGGCCGACCCCGATGGCTTCGTCCGCCGCGTGCGCCGCGAGGGCGGCCGCGAAGACGCTCCGTTGGTGCTGATCTGCCGTTCCGGCAAGCGCACCGTGGAGGCCGGCCAGGCGCTGGAGGCCGCGGGCTTCAAGGAGGTGGTGAACGTGCTGCACGGCTTCGAGGGCGAACTCGACGAGCACTTTCAGCGTGGCCGCCTCAACGGCTGGCGTCACGACGGGCTGCCCTGGGAACAGCTCTAGACAAGCCCCCTCGGGGGGTGGCGAGCGAAGCGAGCCTGGGGGCCAGCGTTCACAACGCGCGGTACTTTCGCCGTCGCTTGCGCCGCCTGGGCAGGTCGAGCTCGACGCCCGTGGGGCTGCGGCGGTTGCGCAGGCGGTCGCCGTGGTTTCGCAGCGCCACGTCCAGCACCATCAGGGCCATGACCGTGGGCACCACGGCGCCAGCGACCAGCGTCAGCCAAGTGGAGGACAACTCGTTGCGGTAGATCGAGCCGATCTGCGCCTGCAGGCCAGCGGCCGTGATCAGCACCTCCTGCGAAGCCACCATCGTCAGCACCACCAGCGCCGCAGCACCCAGGCGCCACAGAGTGCGGCGCGCGCCGTCGCTGCTGGCGTCGGAGAACGCCAGCCACATGGCGGCGGTGTAGCCCACCAGGGTGGCGGTCGCAGCCCCACCGGCCAGGGGCAGGTTCCATATCAGGCCCGGGCGGAAGCCGGCGGCCTGCAGCCAGCCGGCTTGCACCGACAGGGAGGCCAGGGCCATCAGCAGGCCGGCGCCGGCCAGCGCCGGCAGGTTCCGCCTCCGGATCAGCAACCAGGCCGCGGTCAGGCACAGGACGAAGGACAGCGTCACCAGCGCCGGCAGCGCCGGCCAGCGGTAGCCCAGGGGAAACGCCAGCCTCTCGGCGCCGAGCGCCAGCAGCATGGCCGACGAAATGCCGACCGCCAGCGCGCCCCCCGACCCCAGCGCCGGCCCGATCGCGTCGCGCGGGCGCTGCAACCCCTGGGCCCGGCGTATCCAGGCAATGAACAGGTGCGACGCCAGCATCGCCACGACGACGGCCATCGACCACAGCAGCAGGGACCAGTCTCCAGCAACCATGCGCGGATCATCTCATCGTTGCGGGCAGGTCCCGGCGCCGGGAGCTCCACCCCGAGCTTGTGAATTGTCCCGGCGGTCACGAACGACGGCATCGCCTGCGTGGCGACCCCGGGCGCGGGGGCTGCGCCGGCTCACTGCAGCGGCGCCGGCGCCGTCGGGTCGAACAGGGACGGTCGGAAGGCCGAGTCCGTGGCCGGCCCGTCGCCGCTGGCCCACAGCGCCAGCACGGCGGCCGGCATCGGCTTGGCGAACAGGTAACCCTGCAGCTCGTCGCAGCCCAGGGCCACGAGCGTGTCGCGCTGGGCTTCGGTCTCGACCCCCTCGGCCACCACGTGCATCTGCAGCGAGCGCGCCATCTGCACGATGGCTCGCACGATGGCGCGGGCCGGCTCGCTGTGCTCGATGTCCTTCACCAGTCCGGCGTCGATCTTGAGCTCCGCGGGCGCCAGCCGGCGGATGTGCGCCAGGCTGGCCGAGGTGCCTGCGCCGAAGTCGTCGATCGACACGTGAAGCCCCGCCTGCCGCATGCGCTCGAACGCGCTGCGGGTGGCCGGCGTGTCCTCGATGGCCACGTTCTCGGTGATCTCGCAGGTCAGCCGGTGCGGCGGCATGCCGTGGCGCCGCAGCGAATCGAGCAACTGGTCGACGAAGTCCTCGCTGCGCAGCTGGTGGCCCGAGATGTTGACGGCGATGCGCATGCGCAGCCCCGCCTCCCGCCACTCGGCGGCCTGGCGGCACGCCTCCTCGATGACCCAGGCACCTATGGCGCGGACGAGCCCGTGCCGCTCGGCGAGCGGCACGAAGACCTCCGGGCTGACCACCCCGCGCCGGGGGTGCTGCCAGCGCAGCAGCGCCTCGGCGGCGGTGACCTGCAGCGAGCGCGCGTCGATCTTGGGCTGGTAAACGAGCTGCAGCTGTCCGAGGGTCAGGGCCTGCCGCAGGTCCTGCAGCAGCTCGGAGTGCTCGCGGTGGTCGACGTTCATCGCCGGGTCGAAGCGCGCGTGGCCGTTGCCCCCGGTGTGCTTGACGCTGCGCATCGCCAGCCCGGCGTGCGCCACCAGCCGCGGGCGCGCGCCGTCGTCCGGGTAGACGGCCAAGCCGATCGAGGTGCCCACCCGGAGGTTCAGCGCCTCGGCCTGCAGCGGCGCACCGACCAGGGCCTGCAGCCGGCCTGCCAGCTCGTCCAGCCCGTCGCCGCCGGTGTCGCAGAACAGCACGAACTCGTCGCCGCCCAGGCGGGCGACGTGCGGCCGGTCGTCCAGCCAAGCCGACAGCCGCGAGGCCAGTTCGCGCAGGATCGCGTCGCCGACGCGCAGGCCGTAGGCGTCGTTGATGGCGCGAAAGCCGTCGATCCCGAGGTAGGCCACGCACAGCGGACGGCCCTTCGCGTCGGCGGCGGCCACGGCCCGGGCGAGTTCGTGCTCCAGGGCCTCGCGCGACACGAGGCCGGTGAGCGAATCGCGATGGCGCAGGTCGCTCAGCTCGGAGTGCGCCTCGGCCAGCCGGTCGCGCAGGCGCCTGCGGCCCTGCCATTCGCGCAGCCCCAGCAGCACCGTGATCGACAGCAGGCCGCTCACCAGGCCGAACAGCGCCACGGCGTGCTCGCTCAGGTACTGGCGCAGTTCTTCCAACGGGGCTCCCACTGGGGCGATATCGGTGCCCGGCTGCCAGGCTTGACACCGGAGCGGTGGAGACCGTGGGCCGGCGCGAGGAGCCCTTCAGGAGGTCACGGGACACGCCCCGGGACGGCCGAAATCAGTGTAGCACCAGGGGTTGCTGCGCTGCCCCGGCGAAGCCGGCGATGAACTCGTCGAGCGACTCCAGGCTCGGGCCCTGGCGCACCAGTTCCTGCACGCCGCGTTCGAAGCGCTCGGCCAGTGCACCCTGGAGATAGATCTCGCGCCGCGCGAACTTGTCCACGATCTCGTAACCGCCGGCGGCCTTGCCCGGTTCGTCACCGGGGGCGTCGAACTGCACGACCACGAAGCTGTCGGAGTTGTAGAGCATCTGCATGGTGCCGCACGTGGGGGCCGGCGAAGCGGCTTTCAAGGGCCGCGGCCCCGGGGTGGGCGTCAGCGCCAGGCCAGCGCCTCGCGCCGCAGCTCGACCACCGGGCCCTCCCCCTCGTGGCGCCAGGCGGCGCGCAGCGGCAGGTGGTGGGCGGCCGGGTCCAGCCAGACGCGCACCTCGGTGTCCAGGTTGCGGTCGGCCTTGCGCTGCAGGGCCAGTGCCGGCTGCGGGCGGCCGTCGTCGCCGCGCAGCGTGTCGGCGCCGGCGACCTCGAAGGTCCAGACATCGGCCTCGCCGCGCGGGCTCACCACCCACATCAGGATGCGGGCGCCGGGTCGGCGCAGCGCCGGGTCGGTGTCGATGATGGCGGCCAGCTGGAGCAGCCAGCTCAGGCGGTCCTGCACACCCTCGGGCAGGGGCAGCTCGTGGCCGGGGCCGCTGAAGCTGATGCGCGGGCCGCCGGGCGCGTCGCGCTGGAAGTTCACGGCGCGGCGATCGCGCCCGCGCCGGCCATCGACGAAGCGCAGCGGTTCCAGCCCGGCGCCGCTGGTGCCGCCTTCGCTTCGGAGGTGGCTCACGTTCTGGCCCAGTATCGTGGTCTGCAGTTCCAGCCGGTAGCGACCGCCTTGGTTGGCATATGTCCACTGCGCTTGGCCGCTGAACGCGCCCCGGCGCATGTCGAAGCGGACCTCGAAGGGCGGCGGCAACTGGGCGCGGTAGCGAGGCAGCGGCGTCCCGGCCTGGGGCGCCACCGGTGCGGCAGCCGCGGCCGGGGCCGCGGCGACCTGCAGCAAGTCCATGGTTTCGGGTGAGGCGGCGACGTGCCGGGCCACGGGTGGGTCGGCCGGCGGCTCGGCAGGCGGCAGCGGGGCGGCAAGGGGCTGCGGCGCTGCCGTCGCGGGTTCGGCGGCCTCCTCCAGGGGGGCGCCACGGGCGGCTGTCGCGGCGCCCGTCGTGGGCTGGGGCCGCGGCTGTGCCACGTCGGAAGGGTTCGGCGCGGGGGCGGCCGCAGCCAACGCCGCCACCGGCAGGGCGCGCACCGACACCGTCGGCGAGGGCTCCGGCGCCGACAGCCCGGCGCGCGCCGGGTTGGCGACGCTGCCTGCCGCCACCAGGCCCACGAGTGCCAAGCCGTGCGCCAGTGCCACCACGGCCAGCAGGGTGGCGGCCAGCGGCCAGCGGCGCGCCTCGGGTCTGCCCCTAGGCTGGGGAGAGGGGACTCCGGTGGGGATGCTCACTCCACAATAGTGCCATCCTCGCCCAGCCCGCATGAAACTCGCCACCCTGATGGACGGCTCGCGCGACGGTCAGCTGGCCGTCGTCTCGCGCGACCTGACGCAAGCCCACTTCGCCGCCGGCATCGCCACCTCGATGCGGCAGCTGCTCGACGACTGGAACTTCGTCTCCCCGCAGCTCGAGGACCTCTCGGCCACGCTCAACGGCGGCAAGGCGCGCCACGCGTTCCCCTTCGACCCCGCGCGCTGCCTGGCGCCGCTGCCGCGGCCGGTGGCCTGGCTGCGCACGGCCGGCGATGCACTGGAGGCCGCCGCCGCCGGCGCCTTGGCGGGCGCGCGCGTGCCGCTGGTGGCCGAGCCGGCCGAGCCGCCCTTCGTGCTGCCGCCCCTGCTGGCCGCGGTCACCGGCGCCATCCCCCGCGGCGCCGACGCCGAGACGGCGCTTGAGGCGGTGCGCCTGCTGCTGCTCGGCGCCGAGGTGTCGCAGGGCGCCGACGAGGCCACCGCCTGGCGCCTGCACACCCACGCGCAGGCGGCCGTCGGGCCCGTCGCCGTGACGCCCGACGACCTCGGCGACGCCTGGCGCCGCGGCCGCATCGCCGGCCTGCTGCGCGTGCAGCGCGCCGGCCGCGAGGCCTGGCGGGCCGACACCGGCCGCGCCGGCAGCCTCGGCCGCTGGCTGGCCGCGGCGGCCCGGCGGCGCCCGCTGGCAGCCGGCACGCTGCTGTCGCAGGCCTTGGCGCCGGTGGCCCACGGCGAAGCCGGGGGCGCCGAAGGCCCGGCGACGACGCTCGCCCTGGCCCCTGGCGACCGTCTCGGCATCGGCCTGGACACCGCCGCGGCGGACGCACCGCTGGGCATCCTCGCGATCAGCGTCGACGCCGCCGAGCAGGCCGGCGAGCCCGCCGCCTGAAGACCCGCCCATGCACGAGCTGCCCGGCTGGTTGAAGCACGCGACCGTCTGGCTGCTGCTGGGGTTGATGGTGTTCCTGGGCGTGCAGACCTGGCAGACCCGCGAGCGCCAGATGCGCTTTTCGTTCGACGGCCAGGCCGTCGAGATCCGCCGCAGCGCCGACGGCCACTACCACTGGGTGGGCCGGCTCGCGGGCCGCGAGGTGGAGTTCCTGGTCGATACCGGCGCCACCATCACGGCCATCCCCTCGCGGCTGGCCGACGAACTGGGGCTGGCCACGGTGGGCGTGGTGCAGTCGGCCACCGCCGGCGGCGTGGTGCAGGGCCGCGTCGTGGTCGGCGACCTTGAGCTGGTCGGCGGCGTGCGTGCCGAGCGGCTGCGCATCACCGCGCTGCCGCAGCTGCACGCGCCGCTGCTGGGCATGGACGTCCTCGGCCGCCTGCCTCTGCAGCAGCAGCGCAACGTGCTGCGCATCGAACTCGGCGGGGCCCGCTGATGAGGCGCGCATGGCTGGCCTGCCTGGCGCTTGCGCTGGCGGCGGCAGCAGGGGCACAGCCCGCGCCGCCGCCTGTGCCGGCAACCTGCCCGCCGGCGCTGCCGCAAGCCAGCACCGCCGAGCAGTCCGCCCCCGCGCGCGACCGCGGACTGCTGTGGCGCGCCACGCGCGATGGCCGCACGCTGCACCTGTACGGCACGCTGCACGTGGGCCGTCCGCACTGGCGCAAGCTGGGCCCGCGCACCGCCGCGGCGCTGCGCGACAGCGATGTCGTCGCGCTCGAGATCGTCCCGCTGGACCCCGCGCTCGCCGCGGCCCTGGCCGCCGTGGCGCACCCGCCGCGGTTCCCGGCGGCGCTGCGCGATCGGCTCGACCAGGCCTACCGCCGCGCCTGCATGGCCCCCGAGGCCATGGCCACGCTGCACCCGCTGCTGCAGGTGACCACGCTGACGGTGATGGAGGCGCGCTGGCTCGGCATGGACCCCTCGTTCTCGGCCGAGATGGTGCTGGCCACGCAGGCGCGCAGCGCCGGCCGCCGGCTGGTGGCCCTGGAAACCCCCGAGCTGCAGGTGCGCAGCCTGGTGCCGGCCGACGAGGACGAGGCCCGCCTGCTCTTCGAGCAGGCGCTGGCGCAGCTCGAGAGCCAGAGCGCCCGCCGGGTGATGGGCCGGCTGGCCACGGCCTGGGAACGTGGCGACCTGGCGACGTTGCAGGACCCCGCCGCCTGGTGCGAGTGCGACATGAACGAGGCCGACCGCGCGCTCATGGCGCGCCTGACCGACGCCCGCAACGCCGCGCTGGCCGAGGGCATCGTGGCCCAGCACCGTGCGGGCCGACGCGTCTTCGCCGCCGTGGGGGCGCTGCACATGGTGGGTCCGAAGTCGCTGCCGCGGCTGCTGGAGCAGCAGGGGTTCAAGGTCGAGCGCGTCAGCTTCTGACGCGCGGTGCTGGCGCACAATGGGCCACGCGGCTCACCCAGCGCCGCGCCAGCGCCGAAAGGGACCCTGCCCATGAGCTCAGCGGCCGACTTCACCCGCCACGTGCCGGGTTTCGACTTCCTGCAAGGCCTGCTCAAGAACGCCGGGGCCGGCCTGCCCAATGTCGGCCAGTGGATCGCGCCCACGCTGGACCCGGCCGAGCTGGACAAGCGCATCCAGGAGCTCAAGACCGTGCAGTTCTGGCTCGAGCAGAACGCCCGGCTGCTGGCCACCACCATCCAGGCGCTGGAGGTGCAGCGCATGACGCTGGCCACGCTCAAGGGCATGAACCTGCCGCTGGCCGAGCTGAAGGAGTCGCTGACGATCAAGCCGTTCGCCGCGTCGGCGCCGGCACCCGAGCCAGAGCCTGAACCTGAGGCCCCGGCCCGGCCACGCCGCAAGGCGCCGCCGCGCGCCAGGCCCGCGGCGGCGCCGGCCGCGCCCGCGGTCGATCCGATGCAGTGGTGGGGTGCTCTCACGCAGCAGTTCACCGAACTCGCCGCGCAGGCGCTGAGGGACGGCACCCGGGACGGCGCCAGGGGCCTGGCCGGCGCGGTCGTGAAGCAGTCGGTGGACGCCGCCGGCAGCGCGCTGCGGGCCGCCGCCTCGCTGCCGGCCAAGGCCGCCGGTGCCGCGGCCAAGCCGGCGCGCCGAGCGCCGCCGCGCCGCCCCTGAACGACCGCGCCGCCGCATGGACGCCTTCCTCGTCGGCCACGCCACGCACCCCGACTGGCGCGGCGCGCTGGCCCTGGCCGCCGCGCAGGTGGAGGCCCGGCGCGGCGAGCACGAGGCCAGCGCGCGCGGGCCGCTGTCGCTGGGCTTCGTCTACTTCACCGACCACTTCGCCGGCGAGGCCGACGCCCTGGTGGCCGAGCTGCGGCTGCGCTGGCCCGGCGTGGCCTGGGTGGGCAGCGTGGGCGTGGGCGTGGCCGCCATGGGCGTGGAGTACATCGACGAGCCGGCCCTGGTGCTGATGCTGGCCGCGCTGCCGGCCGGCCGATTCGAGGTCTTCTCGGGCGCCAAGAAGCTGCACCGCATCGAGCCCTTCAGCGCGCTCGTGCACGCCGATCCGGCCACGCCCGACCTGGCCGAGCTGATCGGCGAGATGAGCGACCGCGTCAGCTCGGGCTACCTGTTCGGCGGCCTGGCTTCCAGCCGCCGCGGCGCCGTGCACGTGGCCGACGGCGCTTGGCGCGGCGGCCTGTCGGGCGTGGCCTTCGCGCGCGAGGTGGCGCTGGTCTCGCGCGTGACGCAGGGCTCGCAGCCGCTGGGGCCGGTGCGGCGCGTCACGGCCGCCGAGCACAACCTCGTGCTCTCGCTCGACGGCGAGCCGGCCCTGCCCTGCCTGCTGCGCGACATCGGCCTGGCCGATCTGTCGGAGCCGCGCACCGCGCTGGCCCGGCTGCGCGCCACGCTGGTGGCGCTGGCCGACGCCGACGCGCAGATGCTGGGCCGCGGCGGGCAGTTCGGCGCCGACACGCGCGTGCGCCACCTCGTGGGCCTGGACCCCGCCCGCGAGGCCGTGGCCGTGGCCGACCTGGTGGAGCCGGGCATGTCGCTGGGCTTCTGCCACCGCGACGTGCAGGCGGCGCGGCGCGACCTGATCCGCATCTGCGCCGAGATCCGCGACGAGCTGGAGTCGGCGCCGTCACCGGCCCTGGCCGCGGGCGAGGGCCCCGACACCCCCATGGCCGCCGACGAGACCGCACCGGGCGGGCCGCGCAGCATCGCCGGGGCCATCTACGTCTCCTGCTCGGGGCGCGGCGGGCCGCACTTCGGCGGCCCCTCGGCCGAGCTGCAGCTCGTGCAGCACGCGCTGTCGGGCGGCGGGCCCGAGGTGCCGCTGGTGGGCTTCTTCGCGGCCGGCGAGGTGGCGCGCCACCACGTCTACGGCTACACCGGGGTACTGACAGTCTTCACCGGGCACGGCTGAATCGGCGGCGGGCCCGGCGCTACAGTCTCCGCATGAACGCGCCGCTGCCCACGACCGAACCGGGCGCCCCGCCCGATGCCGCCGAACGCCGCGTCCGCCGGGGGCGCCTGGTGGAGGCCCTGGCCCCGTTGCTGCCGGCGCACGCGCTGCTGTGGCAGTCCGAGGACACCGTGCCCTACGAGTGCGACGGCCTGACCGCCTACCGCCAGCTGCCGCTGGCCGTGGCGCTGCCCGAGACCGAGGCCCAGGTGGCCGCCGTGCTGGCGGCCTGCCATCGCCTGGGCGTGCCGGTGGTGGCGCGCGGCGCCGGCACCGGGCTGTCGGGTGGCGCCATGCCGCACCCGCTGGGCCTGACGCTGTCGCTGGCCAAGTTCAACCGCATCGTGCAGATCGACGCGCACGCGCGCACGGCCACCGTGCAGTGCGGCGTGCGCAACCTGGCCATCAGCGAAGCCGTCGCCCGGCACGGCCTGTACTACGCCCCCGACCCCAGCAGCCAGATCGCGTGCACGATTGGCGGCAACGTGGCCGAGAACTCCGGCGGCGTGCACTGCCTGAAGTACGGCCTGACGCTGCACAACGTGCTGCGGGTGCGCGGCTTCACGGTCGAGGGCGAGCCGGTGGAGTTCGGCTCCGAGGCGCTGGACGTGCCCGGGCTGGACCTGCTGCCGCTGGTGGTGGGCAGCGAGGGCATGCTGGCCGTGACCACCGAGGTGGTGGTCAGGCTCACGCCCAAGCCGCAGCTGGCGCGCTGCATCATGGCCAGCTTCGACGACGTGCGGAAGGCCGGCGACGCGGTGGCCGCCGTCATCGCCGCCGGCATCATCCCGGCCGGGCTGGAGATGATGGACAAGCCCATGACGGCCGCGGTGGAGGACTTCGTCCACGCCGGCTACGACCTCTCGGCCGAGGCCATCCTGCTGTGCGAGAGCGATGGCACGCCCGAGGAGGTGGCCGAGGAGATCGACCGCATGCTCGAGGTGCTGTCGGGCTGTGGCGCCACGCGGCTGGAGGTGAGCAAGGACGAGGCCCAGCGCCTGCGGTTCTGGAGCGGCCGCAAGAACGCCTTCCCCGCCAGCGGCCGCATCAGCCCCGACTACATGTGCATGGACAGCACCATCCCGCGCAAGCGGCTCGCCGACATCCTGCTGGCCATCGCCGAGATGGAGAAGAAGTACCAGCTGCGCTGCTGCAACGTCTTCCACGCCGGCGACGGCAACCTGCACCCGCTGATCCTGTTCGACGCCAACGACCCCGACCAGCTGCGCCGCTGCGAGCTGTTCGGCGCCGACATCCTCGAGACCAGCGTGGCCATGGGCGGCACCGTCACCGGCGAGCACGGCGTGGGCGTGGAGAAGCTCAGCAGCATGTGCGTGCAGTTCAGCCCCGAGGAGCGCGAGGCCATGTTCGGCGTCAAGCGCGCCTTCGACGAGGCCGGCGGCCTGAACCCGGGCAAGGTCATCCCGACGCTGCAGCGCTGCGCCGAGTACGGGAAGATGCACGTGAGGAAGGGCCTGCTGCCCTTCGCCCACCTGGAGCGCTTCTGAGGACCATGGCGCAGACCGACCCGGCACTGGCGCGCCTCGTCGACCGCATCCGCGCGGCCGCGGCCGACCGGCAGCCGCTGGACATCCGCGGCGGCGGCACCAAGGCCTTCTACGGCGGAGAGTCCGTGGGCGAGGCGCTCGACGTCCGGCCCTTGCAGGGCATCAGCCGCTACGAGCCCAGCGAGCTGGTGGTCAGCGTGCGCGCCGGCACGCCGCTGGCCGAGCTCGAGACGGCGCTGTCCGAGCAAGGACAGTGCCTGGCCTTCGAGCCGCCGCGCTTCGCTTCCTCGTCCGGTTCGGGCGGCACCGTGGGCGGCATGGTGGCCGCGGGCCTGGCCGGGCCGGCGCGGCTGGCCGCCGGCGGCGTGCGCGACTACCTGCTGGGCGCGACGATGGTCAACGGCCGCGGCGAGGTGCTCTCGTTCGGCGGCCAGGTGATGAAGAACGTCGCCGGCTACGACGTCTGCCGCGTGCTGGCGGGCAGCCTGGGCGTGCTGGGCCTGATCGCCGAGGTCTCGCTGAAGGTGCTGCCGCTGCCGCGCGCCGTGGCGACCACCCGGCTGGAGCTCGACGCCGCCGGCGCCATCCGCCGCGTCAACGAGCTGCTGGGCCAGCCGCTGCCGCTGAACGCCAGCGCCTGGTGGGACGGCATGCTGGTGCTGCGCCTGGCCGGCGCCGAGGCGGCGGTGCAGTCCGCGCTGGCGCGCATCGGCGGCGAGCGTGTGGAGCCGGCGATGGCCGACCCGTTCTGGCTCGGCCTGCGCGACCACACCGACGAGTTCTTCGCCGGCGCCGCCCGGGCGGTGACGGCCGGCGCGGCGCTGTGGCGGCTGTCGGTGCCGGCGGTGACGCCGCCGCTGAAGCTCTCGGGCGAGCAGCTGGTGGAGTGGGGCGGCGCGCAGCGCTGGATCTGCACCAGCGCCCCGGCCGCCACGCTGCGCGAGGCCGCGGCCGCCGTGGGCGGGCATGCGGTGCTGTTCCGCGCGCGGGACAAGTCGGCCGGCAGCTTCGCGCCGCTGGCGCCGGTGCTGGCGCGCATTCACCGCGGCCTGAAGCAGCAGTTCGACCCGGCCGGCATCTTCAACCCGGGCCGGCTGCTGCCGGGGCTGTGATGGTGGCCCTGGCGTCGCCCGAGGCCTCGATGGCGGCCTACTACGCCGCGCGTGCCGCGGAGTACGAGGCCGTCTACGCCAAGCCCGAGCGTCAGGCCGACCTGCGGCTGCTGGAGGCCTGGCTGCCGGGCGTGCTCGCCGGCCGCCGCGTGCTCGAGGTGGCCGCCGGCACCGGCTGGTGGACCGTGCACGGCGCGCGCGACGCCGCGTTCTGGCTGGCCACCGACCTCAACCCCGAGACGCTGGCTGTGGCCCGGGCCAAGGCGGCGATGCCGCGCTGCGTGCGCTTCGCCACCGCCGACGCCTACACGCTGGACGGCCTGGGCCCGCAGCGCTTCGACGCCGCCTTCGTCGGCTTCTGGTGGAGCCACGTGCCGCGGGCGCGGATGGCGGGCTGGCTGGATGCACTGTTCGCGCGGCTGGCGCCGGGCGCGCCGGTGGTCTTCATCGACAACCGCTTCGTCGAGGGCAGCAGCACGCCCGTCGCCGAGGTCGATGCGCAGGGCGACTGCTGGCAGCTCCGCCGGCTGGCCGACGGCAGCCGCCACCGCGTGCTGAAGAACCACCCGACCCGGCCCGAGGTCGAGGCGGCGCTGGGCGCGCGAGCGGCGCGCTGCGACTGGTTGGGCGACGATGCGCTGCCGCGCCACTACTGGGCCGTGCGCGCCCGGGCGGCCTGAGATGAACTCCCTGCGAGGCCTGGCCTTGTTGCTGCTGCCGCCCCTCCCTTGCCTGCCGTAGCCACCATGCAAACCCACCTCGCCCCCGAGTTCCGCGACACGCCCGACGGCCGCGAGGCCGAGGCCATCCTGCGCAAGTGCGTGCACTGCGGCTTCTGCACCGCCACCTGCCCCACCTACCAGCTACTGGGCGACGAGCTCGACGGCCCGCGCGGCCGCATCTACCTGATGAAGCAGGTGCTCGAGGGCGCCGAGGTCACGCGCAAGACGCAGCAGCACCTGGACCGCTGTCTCACGTGCAGGAACTGCGAGACCACCTGCCCGAGCGGCGTGGACTACGGCCACCTGGTGGAGATCGGCCGCCGCGTCGTCGAGGCCAAGGTCGAGCGCCCCCGCGGCGAGCAGGCCGTGCGCTGGCTGCTGAAGGAGGGCCTGACCTCGCCGCTGTTCGGGCCCGCGATGAAGCTGGGCCAGGCCGTGCGGCCGCTGCTGCCCGCGGCGCTGAAGGCCAAGGTGCCGGCGCCGGCGCAGGGGGCGGCTGCCGCGCGCGCCCACCGCTGGCCCACGCGCGAGCACCCGCGCAAGGTGCTGATGCTGCTGGGCTGCGTGCAGCCGGCGATGATGCCCAACGTCAACAGCGCCACCGCGCGCGTGCTCGACGCCGCCGGCATCCAGACGCTGGTGGCCGACGGCGCCGGCTGCTGCGGCGCCATCCGCTCGCACCTGAACGACCATGAGGGCGGCCTGGCGGACATGCGCCGCAACATCGACGCCTGGTGGCCGCTGGTGCAGGGCCTGACCTCGCAGGGCACGGTCGAGGCCATCGTGATGAACGCCAGCGGCTGCGGCGCGACCGTCAAGGACTACGGCCACGCGCTGGCCCACGACGCCGACTACGCCGACAAGGCCGCGACCATCAGCGCGCTGACGAAGGACCTCTCGGAGCTGCTGCCCGGGCTGCTGCCGGCCCTGGCACCGCGGCTGCAGGCCGCGACGCAGGGCCGTGGCCGGGCCCTGGCTCCGCGCCGGCTGGCCTTCCACCCGCCGTGCACGCTGCAGCACGGCCAGCAGCTGCGCGGCGGCGTCGAGCGCGCGCTGGGCGAGCTGGGCTTCGAGGTCTCGGTGTCTGCGGCCGAGAGCCACCTGTGCTGCGGCAGCGCCGGCACCTACAGCGTGCTGCAGCCGGAGCTGGCCACGCAGCTGCGCGACCGCAAGCTCGGCCACCTGGAGCCGCTCGTGCCCGAGGTCATCGTCAGCGCCAACATCGGCTGCATCCAGCACCTGCAGACCGGCACCGCCACCCCCGTGCGCCACTGGGTGGAGGTGCTCGACGAGGCGCTGGGCTGAACGGCCCGCATGGCCTGGCGCCACGCGCTCCGCCTGCGCCCGGTGCCCAGCGCCGAGGTGCGCGCCATCACGCTGGCCGCCATCGACGGCCGGTGCACCAACTGCGAGGCGCCGCTGCCCGAGTCGCGGCCCAACTTCTGCCCCGAGTGCGGGCAGGAGACCAACATCAAGCCGCCCACCGTGGCCGAGTTCGCGCAGCAGTTCAGCGGCACCTACTTCGCGCCCAAGGGGGCGATGTGGCAGACGCTGAAGCTGCTGCTGGCCCGCCCCGGCGAGCTGACGGCGCAGTACCTCAATGGCCGGCGCCGCCAGTACGTGCTGCCGCTGCGGCTGTTCGTGCTGACCACGCTGCTGATGCTGCTGGTGATCCGCATCGCCAGCTCGCTGCAGATGTCGGCGCTGGACGACGCCGCCGTGCTGCAGGCCCTGCCCGACCGGCCCGGCGCGGTGGCGCTGGAGCTGGGCATCGGCCGCGCCGGCATGGCCGAGGGGCGCTTCTACTGCGAGGGCCTGCCGTCCTGGCTGTGCACGCGCATCCAGGCCAAGCTCGACATGCCCACGCGCGACCTGCTCCTGCAGGTGGAGCGCGTGCAGGACCGGCTGGCGCGCAACGCCGGCCTGGTGATGCTGGTGCTCATGCCGGCCTTCGCCGCGGTGCTGGCGCTGCTGTTCCGCTACCGGGGCCTCAGCTACACCGAGCACCTGGTGTTCGCGCTGCACCTGCACGCGTTCTGGTTCCTCGTCGTCGCGGTGGTCGTGCCGCTGCCGGCGCTGGCCATGCTGCCGGCGCTGGTGCTCATCCCGGCCTACGCGGGCCTGGCCTTCCGCCGCGTGTACGGTGGCCGCGCCTGGGGGCTGGTGTGGCGCGGGGCGCTGCTGTCGGCGGTGCACCTGTTGCTGGTGATGGCGATCGTGGCCGCCACGGCGCTGGTCGCCCTGCTCGTCTGAGCCCATGAGTGACCAGCCGCGCGCCTGCGCCAACTGCGGCGAGCCGTTCGCCGACCCGCCACCGGCCTTCTGCCCGGCCTGCGGACAGGAGAGCCGCGTGCGCGCGCCCACGCTGGGCGAGTTCATCCAGCAGTTCGGCGGCGCCTACTTCAGCACCGAGGGGGCTCTGTGGCGCACGCTGAAGCTGCTGTTGCTCAAGCCCGGCGAACTCACGCGGCAGTACCTGGCCGGCCGCCGCAAGCACTACGTGCTGCCGCTGCGGCTGTACCTGACGATCAGCCTCGTGACCATCCTGCTGCTGCGCGTGGTGGCCGACACCGATCCCGAACTCGGCCTGTCCGCGGACCTGGACTTGCGCCAGGGCGAGTACGCGCTGCTGCAGTTCGGCGAGGGCACGGCGGCCGGCCTCAAGGACGGTGCCTTCTACTGCCGCGGCCTGCCCGCGTGGTTCTGCAAGCGGCTTGAGCGCCGGCTCGACGCCGACCCCAAGGGGCTGCAGCGCGAGGCTGACGCGCTGTCGGGCCGCGTCATCGGCAACCTGGGTGGCGCGATGTTCCTGATGGTGCCGCTCTTTGCGCTGCTGCAGAAGATCGTCCACTGGAACCGCCGGCTGCGCTACACCGAGCACCTCGTGTTCGCGCTGCACCTGCACGCGTTCTGGTTCATCTGCCTGCTGCTGACGCTGGTGCCCGTGCCCGGGATGGTGGCCGTGGCGGCGGCGCTGGTGCCGCTGTACGCGCTGGCCGCGCTCAAGCGCGTGTACGGCGGCCGCTGGCCCTGGCGCTGGCTGCGCGCGGCGGTGGTGTCGCTGGCCTATGTCGTGGCGCTGTCGTTCGCGCTGCTGGGCGCGGTGATCTGGTCGCTGCTGTTCTGATCTTCCCGGACCGACGATGCTGAAAGCGGCCTGATTGGTCTGCCGCTCCCCCTCATGCCGGGGGGTGGGCGGCACGCTCGGGTTCGCGATGAAGTCCAGAGCGCCCCAACAAGGGGCATGGCCGCGCGCCAGGCGCCACTTCAAGTTTGGGGGTGGCGGGAAAACGCGACCTCGCAACCGCCTAGCGACCTACCAAAGTTGCCATCCGAGTCGCGCCCCCGAGGAGCCATGCGCCTGCTAAAGAGGCAATGAGTGGGCGAGTCGGACATCAGTCCGCGGCGTGCCTTGCGCGCGGCGGGCTTGAGAAAAAGACACGAGGTTATGTGCATCCATGAGCAAGTCCTCTGAGCGCAGCCGCGCGCTGAACGCGGCCCGTCGTTTTGCCACGTCGGTGCGTCTTCGCGACAACCCCGTCGGGCGGGCCGTCAAGGCCGCCTTGTCGGGCAAGACCGGCACGGGCGCCGCGCCTGCCGCGGCCGCCGGGGCGCCGAACTGGCGCATCGAGTCGCTCGAGCCCAAGCTGCTGCTGTCAGCCGACGCGCTGCCGGGTGTTCACCAGCGCGTCGACGCCGACCCCTTGCAGACCGTTCAGGCGCCAAGCGCCCCGGCGGACACGGCGCAAGGCCCCGGCGCATTGCAGGTGCAGCCCCTGGAGGGGGCCGCTGGCCCACTGACGCCCACGCCCGACAGCCAGCCGTTCGACGCGGCCACGTACGACGCCGTCGCGGACTTCAGGACCACGAGCAACCCCGCCGGCGTCTGGACCTACGGCTACTCGCCGGAGGGCGGCGCCGGCTACGCCATGACGCCCTTCGACGTGGCCGAAGGATCCGGGTGGAGCAAGGCCGGCTACGGTTCGCCGGGCACGCCGGCAGCCTGGAAGAACACCGCGGGCAGCCCCCAGCAGGGCGTCGGCCCGGGCCAGGTTTCCCTGCATCCCGGCCCGCGTGCCTGGGGCGACCTCGCAATCCTGCGCTTCACGGCGCCGGCCAACGGGCTATACACGGTCAGTGGCCAGTTCTTCGCGGGCGACAGCGGCTCGATGAGCGGCAGCATCGTTCTCAACGGCGATCTGCTGAGGCCGCTGCAGCACTTCGCCAGCACCAGCAACCTGTCGGTGTTTTCGGTCGCGCCGGTGCCGATGGCCAGCGGCGAGACCCTCGACTTCGTGGTGGGCAACAACGGCAGCTTCTACAACGGCAGCACGCCGCTGGAGGTCGTCATCGAGGCCACTGCCACGGCCAGCGCCTCCGCCGACAACCTGTACCTGTTCGGGCGAGGTGACGGCGCGAGCACGGTGACCAGCGCCTTCGACGCCCGCCCGAACAAGCTCAACGTGCTGCGATTCAGGGCCGCCGACGTGCTGCCCTCGCAGGTTCTGGTGCGCCGCGTCACCGACAGCCAGTCGGGCGGCAATGACGCGCTGGAACTCCGGATCGACGGCACCTCGGACCGCATCGTCTTCAACGGCTTCTTCTATGGCGGCACGCCGGCCAACGCCTTCAACGGGCTGCAGCGGGTGGAATTCAGCGACGGCACGCGCTGGGACATCGCCGAGCTGCTGTTCCGGCTCGGTTACGGCGCGGCGGGCAACGAATCGCTGTGGGGCACGGACCAGGCCGACCTGCTGAACGGCGCGGCGGGAAGCGACTGGCTGTACGGGTTCGCTGGCAACGACTCGCTGTACGGGGGGAACGGCGACGACGTGCTGCAAGGCTACGGCGGCAAGGACTGGCTCGACGGCGGCGATGGCAACGACAGGCTCTACGACCAAGAGGGTGACGACACGCTGCTGGGCGGTGACGGCAAAGACGAGTTGTGGGGGAGCAGTGGAAACGACACCCTGATGGGTGGCCGAGGCGACGACCGGCTCGAGCCCGGCGAGGGCAGCAATCAGGTCTTGTTCGGCGTCGGCGACGGCCGTGACGACCTGTCGCTGAGCGACTACGGCGGCGGCGCCTGGGACACCCAGCGTGTCAACACGCTGCGACTGGTGGGCGTGCTGCCGGGCCAGGTGACCTTGCAGCGGGTGTACGACGACTGGTACGGTGGCCCGGTCGCCCTGCAGATCTCCGTCGGCAACGGTGGCGACACCCTCGTCGTTCACAGGTTCTTCAGCCAACTGGCGGCCACGGGTCCCAACAAGGCGCTGCATCGCGTGGTGTTCGCCGACGGCACCGAATGGGGCGTGGCCGACATCTATGCGCGCTTGGCCACGGGCGCCACGGCGGGCGACGACTTCCTGGTCGGCACCGGCGGCAACGACACCCTGGACGCCCTGGCCGGCAACGACTTCGTGCTGGGCGGAGCGGGAAACGATACGCTGCGCGGCGGCTCCGGCAACGACACGCTCGACGGCGGGGAGGGCGACGACGCCTTCGACGGCGGTCCGGGCCATGACCGCATCGAGAGCGCCGGCGGCAGCGACACCTTCCTCTTCGGCCGCGGCGACGGCTCGGACACCGTGTACTACACGGTCCAGGCCGGCACGCGCACCGGCACGCTCCGGTTCAAGGACGGCGTGCTGCCGGGGCA
>JBKDQY010000229.1:0-10256 GCA_046341655.1 Betaproteobacteria bacterium
TGCTGATCCTGCTGCAGCTTGACCGCGTGAACGCCTTCGTCGCCTTGGTCATCATCGGTCGGGAGATCGCCATCTCGGCGCTGCGGGAGTGGATGGCGCAGATCGGTGCATCCCGCAGCGTGGCCGTGCACATGCTGGGCAAGCTCAAGACCACGGTGCAGATGATTGCCATCCCCTTCCTGCTGTACGACGGCGGGCTGTTCGGCTTCATCGACACGCGGCTGTGGGGCACCGCGCTCATCTGGCTGGCGACCGTGCTGACGGTGTGGTCGATGGCCTACTACCTGCGCAAGGCGATCCCCGAGATCCGCGCCCGCGCGCGCTGAGCGGCCCATGAGCGGCTCGGGCGGCCAGGGGGACGGGCAGGACACGCTGCTGCGCGCGATGCCCGCGGTGTTCGTTCTCATCTGGAGCACGGGCTTCATCGTCGCGCGCTACGGCATGCCGCACGCGCCGCCGCTGGGCTTCCTGGCCGTGCGCTACGGCCTGAGCGTGCTGTGCTTCGCCGTCTGGATCGTGCTGGCCCGCGTGGCCTGGCCCCAGGGGCGCGGCCAGTGGCTGCACCTGGGCGTGACCGGCGTGCTGCTGCACGCGGGCTACCTGGGTGGCGTGTGGCTGGCCGTGAAGCTGGGCCTGGGCGCGGGCCTGGCGGCGCTGATCGTGGGCCTGCAGCCCGTGCTGACGGCGATGTGGATGAGCAACCAGGGTGCCGACCACCGCGTCAGCGCGCGCCAGTGGGCGGGCCTGGTGCTGGGCCTGGCGGGCCTGCTGCTGGTGGTTTGGCACAAGCTGGGCGTCGGCGAGGCCGGCTGGTTCAGCGTCGGCTGCGCCGTGCTGGCCCTGCTGTCCATCACCGCCGGCACGCTGTACCAGAAGCGCTGGGTGCAGCCTTGCGACGTTCGCAGCGCCAACTGCGTGCAGCTGATGGCGGCGCTGGCCGCCACCCTGCCGCTGGCGCTGGTCGAGGCCCTCTCGCCGCTGGGCGGCTGGCGCTGGCACCCGGAGCTGGGCTTCGCGATGGCCTGGAGCGTGCTGGCCCTCACCCTGGGCGGCAGTTCGCTGCTGTACCTGCTGATCCAGCGCGGGGCGGCCACCAAGGTGACGAGCCTGATGTACCTGGTGCCGCCCTGCACGGCCGTGCTGGCGTGGCTGCTGTTCGGCGAGTCGCTCGGGCCCGGCGTGCTGCTGGGCCTGGTGCTCACCGCCGCCGGCGTGGCGCTGGTGGTGCGCTCGCCGGGGCCGGGCCGCTGATCGCGGGGATGCCGCTCAGCGGGCGAACACCCGGGCCAGCGTCTCGGGGTCGCTCTCGACGGTGCTGACCCGCCCCGACGCGTCGAAGCGCACGACGAAGGGGTTGAAGCTGTGCAGCCAGTAGCGCCACTCGGCGGCGTCGAGGCTGGGGTTCTCGCTGGTCATCGGGTAGCCGATGGCCGTGATCACCTGCTCGCGCGTCATGCCCGGCGCCACCTTGAAGGCCTCGATGGCCGCGCGGATGGCCGGCGGCAGGGCGGCGATCCTGGGCCGCGGATCCTCGGCCACGATGTAGCGGCGGGCGAACTCCTCGAGCCTGAGCGTGCGGCTGTAGTCGTTGCCGATGGTGAAGCGCTTGCCGTCGATCAGCACGAGAACGCGCTGCCGGCCGTAGCCGTCGTGGCGCACAGGCGTGCCGGCGGGCAGCGTCGCCGAGTCCTTCTCGAGGTAGTTCGAGTCGCTGATCCAGGTCTTGCCGTCGGTGCGCATGTTGCAGCACAGGAAGCCCTCGCCGAGGTCGGCGGGCTGGGCCCGGGCGGGCGCGGCGCCCATGCCGGCCAGCAGGGCCAGCGCGACCGCGGCCAGGGCCGCGCGAAGGCCGGCGGGCGGCGTGGAAAAGGACAGGCTCATGGCGGTGCAGGGGTCAATCTCGACGGCGGCATGCTAAAGGAGACTCAACGCCAAGCGGCGACCGGCCCCCGCGACCGCGCCGCCAGTGCTGCCTGGCGGACAGCACTGTGATGCGCGTTCGCGTCTTGATGCCGCCGGGCCCGGCACCGCACACTGCGGCCATGGGCTCCGGGCTCTTCCCCGGGTCTGCCGCCGGGACGCTGCTCGCCGACGCCCTGCCATTCTCTCGACCGCTGGAGACCTGATCCATGAACACCCGCCCCCACCGCATCGCCGTGCTCGCCGGCGATGGCATCGGCAACGAGGTCATGCCCGAGGGCTTGCGCGTGCTCGACGCCGCGGCGCGCCGCTTCGGCATCGCGCTGCAGCTCGAGACCTTCGACTTCGCACGCTGCGACTACTACGCGAAGCACGGCACCATGATGCCGGCCGACTGGAAGGAGCAGCTCGGCGGCTTCGACGCCATCTTCTTCGGCGCCGTGGGCTGGCCGGCGACCGTGCCCGACCACGTCTCGCTGTGGGGCAGCCTGCTGAAGATGCGGCGCGAGTTCGACCAGTTCGTCAACCTGCGTCCGGCGCGCCTGATGCCCGGCATCCACTCGCCGCTGGTCGACCGCGCCGGCCGGCCGCTGGCGCCGGGCGCCATCGACATGTGGATCGTGCGCGAGAACACCGAAGGCGAGTACAGCAGCGTCGGCGGTCGCATGTTCGAGGGCACCGATCGCGAGGTGGTGATCCAGGAGACGGTGATGTCGCGCCACGGCGTGGACCGCGTGCTGAAGTTCGCCTTCGAACTGGCGGCCTCGCGGCCGCGCCGCAAGCTCACCAGCGCCACCAAGAGCAACGGCATCGCCATCACGATGCCGTACTGGGACGAGCGCGTGAAGGCCATGGCCGCGCACTACCCGCAGGTGGCGGTCGACCAGTTCCACATCGACATCCTGACCGCGCACTTCGTGCAGCGGCCGCAGCAGTTCGACGTGGTCGTGGCGAGCAACCTGTTCGGCGACATCCTCTCCGACCTGGGCCCCGCCTGCACCGGCACCATCGGCATCGCGCCCTCGGCCAACCTCAACCCCACGCGGCAGTGGCCCAGCCTGTTCGAGCCCGTGCACGGCTCGGCGCCCGACATCGCGGGCCAGGGCATCGCCAACCCCATCGGCCAGATCTGGAGCGCGGCGCTAATGCTCGACTTCCTGGGCTACCGCGACGCGCACGACGCGGTGCTAGGAGCCATCGAGTCGACGCTGGCCGACCCGGCCGCGCCGCGAACGCGCGACATCGGTGGCAGCGCCGGCACCGCCGACGTGGGCCGCGCCATCGCCGGCTGCGTGGCGCAGGCGGCATGAAGGCGCGGTCTGAAGCCCGCCGGACGGCACGTTGCACCTAGAATCCGGCGTTTGCTTGACACTGCTCCGACGCGGGCGCTGTAATGCCCGCAGCCGGTGACGGCGTGGCCGACGAGGGTGGCCGCGGCCTCCCGATGACCACCTCCTACAGGGGACCCGTGACGTGAACAAGAGCGAACTGATCGAACACATCGCCACGCAGGCCGACATCTCCAAGGCCGCAGCCGCGCGGTCCCTGGAGGCGCTGATCGGTGCCGTGAAGAAGACGCTCAAGAAGGGCGACAGCGTCACCATCACCGGCTTCGGCACCTTCACCGCGCCCAAGCGCGCGGCCCGCACCGGCCGCAACCCCCGCACCGGCGCCGCCATCAAGATCAAGGCCGCCAAGGTGCCCAAGTTCCGCCCAGGCAAGGGGCTGCGCGACGCGCTCTGACCCGCCTGCGCGCAGGCTTCGCGCGACGCCCTCGCAGGGGCGCGCGCGGCCACCCACCGGGTGCTTAGCTCAGCCGGTAGCGCGGCTCCCTTACAAGGCGTAGGTCGGCGGTTCGAACCCGTCAGCACCCACCACCCGCCGCCCAGGCAGGCCCCGCGCAGGGCCTGGGCGGGCTGGCTGCGTAGAATCCGCCGCCGCCCATGCGGCCGGACGGCCCCTGCTGCGTCCGGCCCGCCGTGGCCGCTGCACGCGGCCGCCCTTGCCGAGCATGGCCGCACCCGTTGGCCCGAGGTCCCTTCCCATGTTCGATTTCGTCCGCAACAACACCCGCATCGTGCTGGGTGCCCTGCTGTTGCTGATCATCCCTTCGTTCGTGTTCTTTGGCGTCGAGGGCTACACGCAGTTCCGCGACGGCAGCAACGCCAGCGTGGCCAGCGTCGACGGCCGCTCGATCACGAGGGCGGAGTGGGAGCGGGCGCACCAGCGGTCGGTGGACCGCCAGCGCCGCGAGAACCCCTCCGCCACCGGCCTGGACACCGACGCCGCGCGCGCGCAGACGCTGGAGGCGCTGGTGCGCGAGCGCGTGCTCGACGCCGCCGCGCGCCGGATGCACCTGGCGCCGTCCGACGAGCGGCTGCGTCGGCTGTTCGCCAGCGACCCGCAGTTCTCGGGCCTGCGCAACCCCGACGGCACCGTCAACCGCGAACTGCTGGCCACCCAGGGCATGAGCTCGGAGATGTTCGCGCAGCAGTTGCGGGGCGACCTGGCCGCGCAGCAGGTGCTGCTGGGCGTGGCCCGCACGGCGGTGGCCACCCCCGCGATCGCCGACGCCACGCTGAACCCGCTTCTGCAGCGCCGCGAGGTGCAGGTGCAGCGCTTCGCGCCGGCGGACTTCCGTGCCCAGGTCAACCCCAGCGATGCCGAACTCGAGGCCCACTACAACGCCCGCCAGGCGGACTTCCGCGCCCCCGAGCAGGCGCAGATCGAGTACCTGGTGCTCGACCTGGCCGCGATCGCCGCGCGGCAGGCCGTCGACGACGAGGAACTCCGCAAGTTCTACGCCGCCAACCCCGGCCGCTTCGGCACGCCCGAGGAGCGCCGCGCCAGCCACGTGCTGATCAAGGCCGAGGCGTCGGCCCCGGCGGCCGAGAAGGCCAAGGCCAGGGCGCGCGCCGAGGAACTGTTGGCCGAGGCGCGCAAGGATCCGAAGCGATTCGCCGCCATCGCGCGCCAGCACTCGCAGGACCCGGGCTCCGCCGCCCAGGGCGGCGACCTCGACTTCTTCGGCCGCGGCTCCATGGTCAAGCCCTTCGAGGACGCGGCCTTCAAGCTCAAGCCGGGCGAGATCAGCGAGGTCTTCGAGACCGACTTCGGCTACCACTTCCTCACGGTCACCGCCGTGCGCGGGGGCCAGAGCAAGCCCTTCGATTCGGTCAAGGCCGAGATCGCGACCGAGCTGCGCCAGCAGCTGGCCCGTGCCGAGTGGGCCAAGGTCTCGCAGGAGTTCACCGACATCGTCTACGAGCAGTCCGATTCGCTGCAGCCCGCGGCCAACAAGATCAAGCTCTCGAAGCAGACCGCCACCGTCACGCGCCAGCCGGCGCCGGGCGCCACGGGCCCGCTGGCGTCGCGCAAGCTGCTCGATGCCGTGTTCTCGACCGAGGCCATCGAGGGCAAGCGCAACACCGATGCGGTGGAGACCGGCAGCAACCAGCTCGTGGCGGCTCGCATCGTCAGCCACAGCCCGGCGCGCGTGCGACCGCTGGCCGAGGTGAAGGAACTCGTGCGCGAGAGCCTGGTGGCCGAGCGCAGCCAGGCCCTGGCCCGCCAGGCCGGCGAGGCGCGCGTGGAGGCCTTGCGCAAGAGCCCGACCGAGGCGCTGCTGGGCCCGACCGCGATGCTGTCGCGGGTGGACACGCAGGGCGCGCCGGCGTCGGTGGTGGACGCGGTGATGGGTGCCGACGCGCGCACGCTGCCGGCCATCGTGGGCGTCGACCTCAAGGCCGGCGGATATCTGGTGCTGCGCATCACGAAGGTGCTGCAGCGAGACGCTGCCGCGGGGCCCGATGCGCTGCTGCGCGAGCGCTACGCGCAGACCTGGGGCGCGGCCGAGGCCGACGCCTATGCGGAGTCGCTGCGCGCCCGCTTCAAGGCCCGGATCGAGAAGGGCGTGCGCATGCAGTCCGAAGCCGCGGGCAGCGGGCGCTGAGGGTGGGCGGCACGCCTCTATAATCTTCAGGTTCGACGGTGGCTGTAGCTCAGTTGGTAGAGTCCCAGATTGTGATTCTGGTCGTCGTGGGTTCGAGTCCCATCAGCCACCCCAGGTAACACCGGGCGCAAGCCCACCCAGCGGCCCCTCATCGCAAGGTGAGGGGCCGTTTCGTTGTGGCTGGGCGCAGGCGTGTGAGGATGGCCCGGCAGGCCCGGGCAGCGCCTCTGGTGGGGCAGTCCACCGAGGGCGACCCGCGCGGCCTCAGCGGCGGCGAACGGGCCTGGCGGACCCTGCCCAGCGCGGGCGTGGTGGTGGTGGATATCCCGCTGTCGGGGACGAAGAATTGGCCGCCGTGCAACGCGCCTGGCGCTGAACGGAACCGCGAGGCGCGACGGCCCACCGGCCATCGCCCGGCGAGGTGTCAGACTCTGTGACAGTCTCCCGGGCCTCGTTGCCCATCCTGGCCGGACTCGCGGACAATGCCCTTTCAAGACCAGGAGCACCGCTTGAAGAACGACAGCGAGCACCTTGACCTCCGCTTCAACGTGATGCTGGCGGTCTTCTTCGTGGCCGTCAGCCTGATGGGGTACCTGGGCTTCACGAAGTTCCGTTCCGATCTGCTCGCCGAGGAGATCGGCGCGCTGCAGGGCAAGACCGAGACGCTGACCGGCCGCGTCGACACCTGGCTGTCGATGCGCAAGGCCGAGGTGGCCACGCTGGCCAACACGCCCACGCTGCGCGCGATGGACTGGTCGGTGTCCGGCCCGTTCCTGAAGGCCAAGCACGAGCGCACGCCGTGGTTCTACATCTTCGCGCAGATCAACCCCGACGGCAGCTACTACAACTCCAAGGTCGACTTCGTGAAGGGGCAGAACCTCAGCGACCGCGCGCACTTCAAGGCCTCGATGCAGGGCCGGGTCTACGCCTCCGACCCCGTGGTCTCGCGCTCGCTGGGCACCGACATCGTCGCCGTCACCAGCCCCATCTACCGCAGCGACGAACCCGGGGCCGAGATCCTCGGCGTGTTCGGCGGCATGATCGACACCGCCACCATCGTGCGCGAGCTCGGCGGCTTCAACAACGGGCCGCGCAGCTATTCGTTCGCCGTCAACTCCACCGGCATCGCCATCGCCCACCCCGATGAGCGCCGGCGCGGCAACATCAACACCAAGGCGCAGTCGCTGCTCGAGGACGCCGACCCCGGCCTGCGGGAGGTCACGGCCGCCATGCTGAAGGGCCGGCCCGGCTGGCTGGAGACGACGATCGACGGCCAGCGCGTCGTCGCCTCGTTCGTGCCGGTCGCCGAGGCGAAGTGGTTCATCGCCACCGTCACCGACGCCGACCACTTCTACGGGCGGCTCCGCGCCGCCGACTACGTCGGCGTGCTGGCCTTCGTGCTGGTGTGCGCGGCCATGGCGCTGGTCGTGCGCTACCGGCGGCTGGAGTTCCGCACCCTCGACCAGCGGCGCGCCATCTCCGAGGAGCGCAACCGCGCCAAGAGCGTGTTCCTGGCCGCGATGAGCCACGACCTGCGCACGCCCCTGAATGGCATCCTGGGCTACGCGCAGATCCTGCTGCAGGGCCGCTCGCTGGACGAGGGCGAGCGCCGCCATGTGCAGGGCATCCTCAGCTCGGGCCAGCACCTGCTGAGCCTGATCAACCGCATCCTCGACCTGTCCAAGATCGAGGCCGGCAAGATCGAACTCGAGCTGCGCGCCGTCGACATGGCCAGCCTGCTGCAGGACCTGGTGCGCCTGTTCGACATCGAGAAGGCCAAGCACGGCGCGGCCTTCCGCGCCGACATCGACCTCGGTGCGCACCGCGTCGTCGTCATCGACCCCGACCGCTTCAGGCAGATCGTCATCAACCTCGTCGTCAACGGCTTCAAGTACGGCCGCAAGTCCGAGGTGGTGCTGAAGGTGGCGATGCGCGACGAGGGCGCCGGCACCGCGCTGGCGCTGGAGGTGCTCGACGGCGGCGCAGGCATGAGCGCCGACGAGGTGAGCCGCGCCTTCACCCCGTTCGAGCAGCTGAACAGGCACTCCGAGGGCACCGGGCTGGGACTGGCCATCGTCAACCAGCTGGTCACGCTGATGCGCGGCAGCATCCGCATCGACAGCGTGCCGGGGCAGGGCACGCGAGTCGCCGTGGTGCTGCCGGTGGAGCCCGCCGACGAGGCCGCGGCCCTTGCCGCATCGGCCGCGCGGGGCATGCCGCGCCGGCTGCGCGGGGGCGCGGCCAGCGTGCTGCTCGTCGACGACAACGAGGCCAACCTCGACGTCATGGCCGGCCTGCTGCGCACGGTGGGTTTCGAGGTGCAGTCCACCACGGGCGTGGACGACGCGCTGCGCGTCTTCGGGGCGCGCGAGTTCGACCTCGTGATCACCGACCTGGTGATGCCCGGGCGCGACGGCTTCGAGCTGATCCGCGCCATCCGCGAAGGCCCGCGTGCGCCGGCCACGCCCATCATCGTGGCCTCGGCCAGCGCCTTTGCCGAGGACCAGCAGCGCAGCCTGTCGGCAGGCGCCAACGCCTTCCTGAGCAAGCCGGTGGAGGCCCTGTCGCTGCTGCAGCAGGTGGCGGCGCTGCTCAGGCTCGAGTACGAGTACGGCGACGACGAGGCCGCCACACCCGCCCCGCCGCCGGCACAGGGCAGCCTGGCGCAGGCGCTGCAAGAGCCCCCGGCCCGGGCCCTGGTGGAGCAGATCCGGGCTGCGGCCGAGCTCGGCCAGATCCGCCGCGTCGAGGGCCTGCTCGAGGGTGTCGAGGACGCCGCCCTGAAGACGACGCTGGCCCAGGTGCTGGCGCGCGCCCTGCGCGAGCAGGATTCCGACCTCGTGCTGCAGGACCTTGCAGCGGCCTCGAAGGAACCGCATGAAGCCCACCCGGCCTGAACATCGCAGCGCGCGGCGGATGCGTCCGGGGCCCGTGCCTTTCTGCAACCGGGCGGCCGTCCGCGCCGCAGCCTGCCCATGAGCCCGGGCCCGGTGTCCACGCCCGGCGCGGGCGAGATCAGGGTGCTGGTCGTCGACGACAACGCGGCCAACCTGCGCATGATGGGCGAACTGCTGGCGGCCACGGGCGCCGACGCGTCGTTCGCGAAGCTCGGCGCGCAGGCCCTGCGGCTGTGCGAGCGTGCCCGGTTCCAGCTGGCGGTGCTCGACCTGAACCTGCCCGACCTGGACGGCTTCCAGGTCGGCGAAGGCATCCGCCGCCTGCAACCCGAGTGCGAGATCGTCTTCTGCTCGGCCTACAACAACCGCGAGAATCGCGACCGCGCGTTCGGCGAGGGAGCGATCGACTTCATCGAGAAGCCCTACGAGACGGCGGCCACGCGCAAGCGCCTGGCCATGCACCTGGAACGCCTGGCGCTGCGGGCAAGCCTGTCGCGGCAGGTGGCCAAGCTCGACACCATGGTGGCGACCATTCCCGATGCCGTGATCTCCGCCGATCGCGAGCAGCGCGTCGTGGGCTGGAACGCAGCTGCCGAGCGCATCTTCGGCGTGCCCGAGGCTGCCGCGCTGGCGCGGCCGCTCGCGGACTTCCTGCCCGACTCGCCGGCGCTGGTGATCGGCACGCCGGACGCGGCCGGCGTGCGACTCGACGGCTCACCCTGGGCCATGCTGGCTCTGCGCGCCGACGGCCAGCCCATCAGGGTGGAGGCCAAGCTTTCGCACTGGTCGCAGGCCGGCCAGGACTACCTGACGCTGATCGTGCGCGACGTCAGCGAGCGCGAGCGCCTGATGGAGGAACTGCACCTGGCCAAGGACGTCGCCGAGCGCGCCAGCCGCGCCAAGTCGGAGTTCCTGGCCAACATGAGCCACGAGATTCGCACGCCGATGAGCGCCATCCTGGGCCTGACGCACCTCGCCCTGCGGCACGCCACCGACGACAAGACGCGCGACTGCGTCGAGCGCATCCGCCGTTCGGCCGACCACCTGCTGGCCATCGTCAACGACATCCTCGACCTTTCCAAGATCGAGGCCGACAGGCTCACGCTGGAGCACACCGAGTTCCCGCTCGCGGCGGTGCTCGACCGCGTCTCGGAACTGCTGGGGCCCAAGGCCGCGGCCAAGGGTCTGCGCCTGGTGACCGAGCTCGATCCTGCAGTCCCCGAGCGGCTGATGGGCGACCCGCTACGGCTGCGGCAGATCCTCATCAACTTCGGCGACAACGCGGTCAAGTTCGCCGACCGCGGCGAGGTTCATGTCTCGGTGCGGCTGGTCGGGCGGGCAGACGGCGCCGCACGAGTGCGCCTGGCCGTGCGCGACGAGGGCATCGGCCTGAGCGAGGAGCAGGCGGCGCGCCTGTTCGCCGACTTTCAGCAGGCCGACGCGTCCACCACCCGCAAGTACGGCGGCACCGGCCTGGGCCTGTCGAT
>JBKDQY010000230.1:0-16249 GCA_046341655.1 Betaproteobacteria bacterium
TCAGCGCGGGCCAGCGGCAGCGGCGGGCACAGCCCCTGCCGCGGGGCCGGCCGGTCTGCGAGAAGCTGTTCACGCGTCCCCTCGACCCCGGGGCGCGCGCCGGTCCGCGCGCGTGGCCCCGCGGCTAGCATCAGCGCGGATTGGTCGGCACGCAAGAAATCGGTATGCAATCCAAGTCGACGCTTTACGAGCTCCTGGGCGTGTCGCCGCTGGCCTCGGCTGCCGACGTGCAGGCCGCCTACCGGCGCGAGCTGGACGCGCTTGAGGCGCAGCGGGGCGGGATGACGCCGCAGGCGATCGTGGAGCGCGCGCAGGTGTTGCGAGTGGCGTTCAGCACGCTGGGCAACGCGGCCCTGCGGGCCGCTTACGACGCCGAGCTGCAGGCGGCGGAGCGCGCGGCCCGCGCCGCCGCCGGCATGATGCCTTCCATGGTCTCGCGCGAGCAGGTGCGTGCCGAGGCTCTCGGCCTGCGCGCCGACGCCCTGTCGCTCAGGGCCGACGCGATGCTGGCGCGCGCCGGGCTCGAGGGCACGACCAGCCGGCGCGCGGCGGGCCTTCTGGCCGGCGCCAGCACCGTCCTGCGGGCGCTCGGCCTGCTCGTGGTCGTCGGCATCGCGGCCTTCGGCTTCACGCGCTGCACGGTGGCCGGCTCGGCGCAGCAGCGCGCGGTCGCCGAGATGCGAGCCGCCGAGCAAGTGGCGCTGCAGGACTACTACCAGACCTACGGCGTACGGCCGGCCAACATGGCCGAGCTCGAGCGGATGGAGGCCGAGCGGCGGCGCCGCGAGAACGATGCGCGGCAGGCTGAACAGGAGCGGCGGCAGGAGGCGGAGCAGCAGCGCCGCTGGGAAGAGGAGTCGCGCCGCATCGGCGAGCGCGTGTCGCAGGACCTGCAGCGCGCCGACGAGGAGGCCCGCCGCCACGCCGCGCTCGTGCGCAGGCTCAAGGAAGAGGAAGAGCAACTCAAGCTGGAGCTGCAGCTGGCCCGTGGCGAAGCCGAGCGCAGGCGGCTGGAGCTGCGGATCAAGCAGCTGCGCCAGCGCATCGACGAGCCCTGAACACGCCCGGCCCATGCGCGCGACCGGCGTTTGCACAGCCGCCGCACGGGCGAGGGTCCGCGCCCGCCTGGCTGCCGTGAGCAGCGAGCCCACCTCAGCCATGACGCACTACGACACGCTGGAAGTCAGCAGCAAGGCCAGTCCCGACGTTGTGCGGGCCGCGTACCGCAGCCTCATCCAGCGCTTCCACCCCGATCGCCGCCCGGGCGACGCCGACGCCGCCCGTCGCGCCGCCGCCATCACCGAGGCCTACGAGGTGCTGTCCGACCCGGCCCGGCGCGCGGCCTACGACGAGACGCTGGCGCCCGCGCGCGGTGCCGCGGCCCCCGCGGCACGCGGCAACCACCACGGCGACGGCGCAACGGCCAGGGCGCCGCGGGCGGCCGCGGCGGCCGGCGCGCGCTGGCTGTGGGCCGCGCTGGCGGTACCCGTGGTGGCGGGTGCGTTCTGGCTGGGCGCTCCGAAGCCCGACCCGCAGGCCGAGCTGGCTTCGATCCGCGTCGCCTTTGCCGGCGGCGGCTTGCCGGAGGCCAAGCTGCGTGAGCTGCACGCGCGTCGGCAGGCGCTGGTGCGGCAGTTCCCGGAGCTGCGCGCACGCGCCTTTGCCGAGGAGGCGCAGGACCGCGACGCGCGATCGGTGGAACTGCTGTCGGCGCCCCTGGTGCTGCAGCTGGACCGCGCGGAGATCACCATTCCGCGCTTGCGCATCGTGCTGGGCAGCTTTGACGCCGGCAGCCTGCGCGCGCACATGGGCCGGCAGTCCGAGCGGCTGCAGGCCGGCATCGCGCAGGCGGTGGCGCGCGCCGACGCCGCGCAACTCACGGGGCCCGCGGGCGAGGACTACCTGAAGGCGCTCGTGCTTGCCGCGCTGGCGAGGGAGCTGGGCACGCAGCCCCTCGAAGACTACCCGTCGACCTACTTCGAGTCCCCGGGGCGGCATGGCGCGGTCGACGTGCTGCTGCCGCAGCACTACCAGCTGCGGCCCCTGTAGCCGCGCCGCCAGCCCGGCTCAGCGCGTCTGGATGGCGGCGGTGATCGTCAGGTTGGGCGTGGGCAGGCAGCTGCCGTCGCCGAAGATCGAGCCCCAGTCCACGCAGCCCGTCGCGGCCGCGGCGGCCGTGATCACCTCGGTGCCCGAGGTGATGCTGCCGAACACGGCGTAGCCGCGGCGGGTTCCGGCGCGGTCCAGCGTGGCGCTGTTGTCGGCGAGGTTGACGAAGAACTGCGAGGTCGCGCTGTCGGGCAGGCCGGTGCGGGCCATGGCCAGCGTCCAGCGCAGGTTCGACAGACCGTTGTTGTCCTCGAGCACGATGGGGGGATTGGTCGGCTTGGGCGAGTTCAGCGCCGTCGCGCTCACGTTCAGCGGCGTGGCGAAGCCGCCGCCCTGCAGCACGAAGTCCCTCACGAGCCGGTGGAACACCGTGCAGTTGTAGAAGCCGCTGTTCACGTACTGCAGGAAGTTGGTCACGGTCACCGGCGCGGCCGTGCGGTCCAGCGTCAGCACCACGGTGCCGGCAACGCCCGCGCCGTTGGTGACGGCGAAGGTCACCTGCGGCGCCGCGGACACGGTGACCGGCGGCGGCGGCGGTGGCGACGGCGTGCAGGCCACCGGGGCCGGTGCGGGCGCTGGCGAACTGCCGCCGCCACCCCCGCAGGCCGCCAGGGCGGTCAGCGAGGCCAGCAGGGCACAACGGGCAGAGGCGGCGGTCTTGGTCATGCGGTTTCCGGTGGGGTTGGGGTGGGGTGGGGTTGGGCGCAAGCGTCAATCGAAGATCAGCCTGGCCATGCCCCCGATGCTGAACAGGTTGCCGGGGTTCTGCGTCTCCTCGAGCAGGCCCTGCAGCTTGCGCAGGATGGCCGGGCTCCGGCGCGCGCGGCTGACCACGAGGTTGGCGATCCAGGGCCAGCGGTTGACGTAGTTCGCCCGCTCGTAGGTGTCGAAGCGCGGCTTCAGCGCCGCCAGCGTGGCGCCGTAGTGTGCCCGCACGGCGGCATCGTCGGCGTCGCCGGCCAGCACGGCGTCGGCCGCGGCCAGGCCGGTCTCCAGCGCCTTGCCGATGCCCTCGCCCGTGAAGGCGTAGGTGCTGCCGATGGCCTCGCCGGTGCCCAGCAGGCCGGGCCGGGAGAAGCGCGCGCCGGCCAGCGAGCAGCGCAGCGGCGCGCCCTTGAGCTCGCCTGTCCAGGTGCCTTCCTGCACCAGGCGGCGCGCGGGCTCGTGCAGCTCGCAGAAGGTATCGAACATGCGGCGCAGGCCGGGCCCGGCGCGGCGCCGGCCGCGGCCGTCTTCGCCCAGCTCGTGGCTGCCGACCACGCCGGTGCCGATGTTGAACTGCCCCCCGGGGGCGGGGAAGATCCAGCCGTAGCCGCCCTTCAGCCGCGGGTGCCACACCAGCTGCAGCTCGCGCAGCTCCGCCGCCAGGGCCGGGTGCCGGATGTAGCCGCGCAGCGCCACGCCGCTGGGCGTGTGGCGCTCGGCCAAGCCGGCCGCCACCAGCGGCGGCGCCGCGGCGCCGGTGGCCAGCACCACCCAGCGCGCCGCCACCTCGGCCACGCTGCCGTCGCGCGCCACCAGCCGGGCGCCGGCCACGCGCTCGCCCGGCGTGCCCTCGCCCTGCAGCAGCGGCCGCTCGAAGCGCCAGGGCATGGCCGGCTGCGCGCCGGCGCGCCCGGCCGCGCGCACCAGCAGGTGGTCGAGCTCGCGGCGAGGCAGCACGCACAGGTGGCCGGGCACGTCGACATGGTGGCCGCGCGGCGCGATGCAGCGCACCACGCCCACGGGCTGTGCCTGCGCCAGCACTTCGTCGAGCACGCCCAGGCGGGCCAGCGCGGCGTGGGCGTCGGGGATGAGGCCGTCGCCGCAGGCCTTGTCGCGCGGGAAGACATGCTGATCGACCAGCACGACATGGCGGCCGTGCGAGGCCAGCCGCTGCGCACAGGCACTGCCGGCCGGGCCGGCACCGATCACCAGCACGTCGCAGGCCGCAGGCGGCAGGGTCGGGCTCATCGTGCCCGGCATTGTAGGGAGCGCCCCTTGACGCGCCTCAAGGCCGGCGGCTCCGCAACGGCGCACCATGACGAAGCGGGCCAGATGTCCCGACTCCCGAAACTCCGGAAGACCGACCACCATGCGCCACCTCACCGCCGGCCAGCACGCGCTGCTCGAAAGCGCGCTCCAGCAGCAGCTGCAACAGATCGACCGGCGCCTCGCCGAGCACCTGGGCGGCACGTCCCGCGCCGAGCACGCGCGCCAGGTGCTGCAGCAGGACGGCGACGACGCCCCGCAGCGCGACGCCGAGCGCGAGCTCGACCAGGCCCTGGGCGACCGCGACACCGTGGCGCTGGGCGAGGTCAGCGCCGCGCTGGCCCGGCTGCGCGACACCGATGCCGGCCGCTACGGGTTGTGCGCCGACTGCGGCGCCGAGATCCCCTTCGACCGCCTCAAGGTCGAGCCCTGGGCGCTGCGCTGCGTGGCCTGCCAGACCGCACTCGAGCACGGCCGAGCCTGAGCGCCTGCCCCGGATCGCCACCCCTTCACCCCTTGACTGGAGCCTCACCATGACCTACTTCCACGCCGTGCTGCTGATCGACCACCACGAGGCGCGCCTGCTGCAGTTCGACGCCGAGCACGTGCAGGCCTCGCGGGTGAAGGAGCACCGCCACCTCTCGCACCGCCATCGCAGCGGCGTGCGCACCGTGCACGAGTTCTTCGGCGAGGTCTGCGACGCCCTCGAGGGCATCACCGAGGTGCTCGTGACGGGCAGCCACACCGCGATTGCGGACTTCGAACGCTACGCCCACAAGCACCGGCCGGCCATCGCCGGGCACCTGGTGGGCCACGAGATGGTGGACCAGCCCACCGAGCCGCAACTGGTGGCGCTGGCGCGGCGCTGGTTCCTGCGGCACGACCGCATGACCGGCGTGCCGACGCCGACCTGAGCGCGCTTCAGCGCCTGCGCGGCGGCCAGCGCCACCAGGCCGCCGCCACCGCCAGCCCGAAGGCCGTGTAGGCGGTGGCGAACACCCACGGCGGTGCCGTGTAGAACAGCAGCCGGTGCAGCCACAGCTCGATGAAGCCCTGCTGCGGCAGCGCCTCGCCGGCCTGCGCGCGCAGCCACCACTCCAGCTCGGTGAGCGGGCAGGTTGCGCCCAGCCAGGCCTGTGCCACCACGGTGGCGATGGCCGCGCCGTGCAGCATCCGGAACCACGGCCGGTTCACCCAGGGCCAGCGCGGGCCGCCGGCGCGGTGGCGCATCAGGTTGCCCGCCACCACCAGCAGCAGGCCACCCACGACGAACAGCACCACCGCCGCGTGCAGCACCAGCACGGCATCGGCGGCGGCGCGCCACATCGACTGCCGACCCCTGGCTAGAGCTTCATCTCCAGCCGCAGCTGCCAGTTCGTCTGGCTGGGGCCGGTGCTGAAGCGGCGCGTGCGTTCGCCGGCGCTGTCGATCACGTCCAGCGTGCTGCTGTCCAGCGGCGCCAGGTTGTTCGCCAGCAGCCGCAGGCCCAGCGCCGGGTTGAAGGTCCACAGCGCGTAAAGGTCCCAAACGCGCTTGCGGCTGGCGGTGGTGGTCTGGCTTTCGTCCAGGCGCGTGGTCGTCTCGGGCACGAGGTTGATGTTGCCGCCGGCCGTGATGGGCGTGCCGCGGAAGCGGTAGTCGGCGCCGACGTTGAAAGTGCCCCGGGACTGCTGCTCGAGCCGGTTGTCCGGGCCGGGCACGCCCTCGACCCGGCTGCGGAACAGCGCCGCGTTGGCGCGCAGCTCCATGCGCGGCGCGCCGGCCACGAGCTGGTCGAGCCGGAACTTGGCCTCGAGCTCCAGGCCGCTGGTGCTGGCGTCGCCGATGTTGCGCTGGCGGCGCACCCAGCGCTGCTGCGTGCTCCAGGGCACGCTCTCCAGATCGGTGCGGCCGCGGATGAGGTTGCTGATCCGGCGGTGGAACAGGTTGGCGCTGAGGATGCCGCCGCCCTCGAGGTAGCGCTCCACGGCGAGGTCGATGCCGGTGGCGAGCTCGGGCTTGAGGTCGGGGTTGCCGGCGCTGTCGGGGAAGGTCGGCGTGTTGGTCTGGTCGACGGGCGTGACCGGGTATTCGCGGTTGATCGCGGGCCGCGCGATCAGCGCGCCCGTGGGCGGGCTGCGGTAGCTGCGCGTGAGCGACAGGCGCAGCTGGTCGCGGCTGCGGGGGTCGGGGCGGTAGACGGCGTTGAGCAGCGGCGTCCAGACGCTGCTGGTGTTCTCGGGGCGCGTGCCCTGGCCGGTGTCGCCGCGCGTGCGGATGCCCTCCCAGCGCAGGCCGAAGTTGGCGCCCCACTTGGGCGTGGGGTTCCACTCGTCCTGCACGAAGGCGGCCACGCGCAGCGTGCTGGCGCTGAGGTTGTCGCCGAACTCGGCGACGTCGGGCACCGACACGCGGGTCTCGTCGCGCGAGACGGTCTCGACCTCGCCGCCGAACACCAGCTGGTGCTCGGGCGTGGGGGCCGCCACGCCGCCGGGGCGCGGGCTGCCGGCCACCTCGCGGCCGCCGGCCAGCAGCGAGCCCTTGAGCGACACGTTGGCCGAGCGCTCGCGCGTCTCGGTGCGGTCGTCGAACAGCTTGACGAAGCCGGGGGCCAGGCCGGCGCCGCCGAGCTCCTCGCGCAGCGCGCTGCTGCGCGAGCGGAAGGCGGCGCCGTTGCCGTTGAGCTCCACGCGCACGTCGCCCAGGCGCTGGCGCCACATGGCGCCGAGGCGGGCGTTGGTGAACTGGCCGTCGTTGGTGCTGGTGGCGGTGTCGTAGAACGCCGGGGTCAACGGCCGCCGCAGTGACTGCGTCAGCGCCGTCGTGCCGCGACCCAAGTTCTCGCTGTGGAAGACGCTGGGCATCAGCGTGAGCGAATCGCCCTGGCCGCCCAGCCGCCACTGCAGCCTCGCGTTGAGGTTGGCGCCGAAGCGCTCGTTGCGCGTGCTGCCGCGCGACTCGCGCGCCTCCAGCGGCGCGCCGTCGGCAAGGCGCTCGACCGTGGTGGTGGTGGTGTTCTCGTCGAGGCTGCGGAACTGGAAGAAGTTCGCGCCGAGCGTGTAGGTCAGCGCCCCGGCGGTGTCGTTGTGGCTCCAGTTGATGCCGCCGCGCGGCTGGCCGCCCTCGGTGCCCAGGCCCACCCGCAGGTCGTTCAGGCGGATGCGGAAGCCCTCGCGCGTGATGATGTTGATGGTGCCGGCGATGGCGCGCGCGCCGGTCTCGGCGGTGGGCGCGCGCAGGATCTCGATGCGCTCGACCTGGTCGGGGCTGAGGCTGTCGAGGTTGAAGCCCGGCGAGATGCGCTGGCCGTCGATCAGGATCTGCGTGAAGCCGCCGCCGAGGCCGCGCATGCGCGGGGGGCCGCCGCGGCCGGGGGCGCCGGGGGTGGTGACGCCCGGCAGGCGGCGCAGCACCTCGCCGACGGTGGCGTCGCCGTACTTGTCGATCTCGTCGCGGCCCACGACGATCTTCGCGGCGCTGGCGCGGCGACGGGCCTCGGTGTCGGTGTCGCGGCCGCCGGTGATCTCGATGCGCGAGGTCGGGGCTGCGGTGGCGGGTGAGGCAGGTGCGGGGGCCGGAGCGGCGGCAGGCGCCGGGGCAGGGGCCCGCGCAGGCGCCGCAGCGACCGGCGCCGAGGCCGCGGCCGCCGGCGCGGCCGGCGTGGCGGGTGTCGTGCCCTGGGCCAGGGCCAGCGTCGTGGTGGCCAGCAGCAGCCCGGCGGGCAGCAGCGGGCGGGCGGGTGGGCGCGGGGCGGGGTGTCGGTGCGAGGACATCCCACGATTGTGGTTGCCGCCTGCCGCCAAGCGGCGCGTGGGGCCTAGGCGTTCGGTAAGAGTGCTGATTTGGTAGAGCCGATTTTCGCCACCCTCAAAGGCCGCCGCTCCCTCGGGACTGCGGCCTTCTTAATGGCTGGTACCGCCGCTAAGGGCTTGATGGGACATGGTAGCCATCTAGACCAACCGGGCGCCAACAGTAATGAGCGGGCGCATCTAGTCGGTGAGCCGTTAGGGCCGTTTGAGCACAAGGAGCCTGCCCCGTCTATTGCGCCCTAAACTGGCTAGACAAGGGGGTGGCTATACGAGGCCGGGCCGGCACAACGATGATGCTCGGCTAGCGCGACAACAGATTTCACAACAATCACTGCGTATGTTCAGCTACCTCTACCGGTCAACGTGGCATTTCTTGTTGATAGTCCTCTTACTGGGCAGTGGCGCTACGCCACCCACGCTGGCTCAGACCTTGGGTCGAGATTCGTCGCCTCATCAAGTAATGGAGCTGGAGCTTCGTCGCGCAGACGGGCACACGATTGCCGCCCGGGTGTTCCCCGCTCAAGCGTCTGCTGACGAGAGCAGAGGCCCCGCAGAGCGTAGGCGTTGGCTTCGTCGACAGCGGGATGAGGCCGCTGAACCGAGCCCTGTAGCATGTCGAGGTATTGCTGTCATTTCTCATGGTGCGGGCGGCTCCGAAAAGGGATTGCAATACTTGGGCAGGGCCATGGCTCAGGAGGGATTTCTCAGCGTCGTGGTGGGGCACCCGGAAAGCAGTTTGCGCTCAGTCCGCCGCCACGCCAGTGGTGAGGGCCTGCAGGTCGGACTTGCCGATTTGGTGACGGACCCTGCTGCCTATGAAGCTCGCTTTCAGGACATCGACGCGGCCAAGGCTTGGGCACGCGCTCGGTGTGCACAAGGCCCCGCAGTTCTGGCCGGGCATTCAATGGGTGCGGCCACGGTCATGTTGACCGCCGGCGCGCGAAATCACTTGGGCGTGGCAGGGACGGACGACTTCGACCTGTACGTGGCACTATCACCGCAGGGCCCTGGCACCATCTTTCCCGACCACGCGTGGTCGGGCATTCAAAAGCCGGTGTTGTCCATCACGGGGACGCAAGACACTGAGCTCGGGGGCGCGCCTTGGCAGCACCGGCTGGAGCCGTGGAAATCAATGCCGGCCCCCTGCAAGTGGGCAGCTGTGCTGAATGGTGCGTCTCACATGAACTTGGGCGGGCGCGACCCGTCTGATAGAACGCAACGTCAGGTGGTTCGGGTGGTCGGTGCATTCCTGTCGACCGCAGCCGTGGTATCTACATCCCGACGCCCCGGGGGTGCGGCGGTCTGTGCGGTCCCTGGTCAATTAAGCGCGGAATTTGAGCGAGATGGAATCTCATTGATGGCAAAGTGACAAGGCACGACACCGTGCGCGCTTGCTCGCCGCGCACCGTACCGGCGTCGTCGCACAAACGGAAGTCCCATAGAGCCCGAAACGTTCGTAGGTTATTGAGGTGGGCTTCGAAGCGCGTGTGGCTATGCAGGTGTCCGCTCCTAACTGATGCCGGTTCGTGCACCATGACGTGTGTAGTCCCCAGGCTCAGGCGCTACGCCCGGAGCCCTGCGGGAGCGATGGAGCGTCTCAGGAACGCCGAAAGCTGCGCAGTGGACGTTCTTACAGAAGTTGACCTGAATCCCCTCCACGGGAGCAGGGAAGCGATAGCCCGCAGAAGAAATCTTCGACAAGAAAAGTGCCCTCTGAACCGATTGGCTCAGAGGGCACCGTATCGAATCAGCGTGCAATCATCAACGCTTTAACCGAACGCCTAGCGCGTGGGGACGGCTTTGCCGTTCTTCACACGCCGCCCCGGGGCCGCGCCGCGCGGCGACAATCCGCGCCGCCATGGACGCCGGCCCCGCACCACCCCTCACGCTGGCCGCGCTGCGCGCGCAGTTGGCGGCCTGGGGCGCCGGCCCGCAGCACGAGGCCCGCGTGCTGCGCGACTGGCTGCAGTGCCGCGACCCCGCCGCCGCGCGCCGCAAGCCCGAGCACTTCCTGCCGCTGGCGTTGCGGCAGGGCTTCGGGGCGCTGAAGGAAGACCTCGCCCGCCTGGCCCGGGTGCAGTCGCAGCACGCCGGCGCCGACGGCGCGCTGCGCCTTCTGGTGGGCCTGCACGACGGCGCCACCGTCGAGAGCGTGCTGCTCGCGCCCACGCGCACGCCCGCGCTGTGCGTGAGCACGCAGGTGGGCTGCGCGGTTGGCTGCACCTTCTGCGCCACCGGCCGCGGCGGCCTGGAGCGGCAGCTCGGCAGCGCCGAGATCGTGGCCCAGGTGGTGATGGCGCGGCGGCTGCAGCCGGTGCAGAAGGTCGTGTTCATGGGCATGGGCGAGCCGGCGCACAACCTCGAGGCCGTGATCGAGGCCATCCAGTGCCTGGGCCAGGAAGGCGGCATCGGCCACAAGCAGCTGGTGTTCTCCACCGTCGGCGACCGCCGCGCCTTCGAGCAGCTGCCGCTGCAGCGCGTGAAGCCGGCGCTGGCGCTCAGCCTGCACACCACCAAGCCCACGCTGCGCGAGCAGCTGCTGCCGCGCGCCCCGCGGCTGACACCGGCCGAGCTGGTGGACGCCGCCGACGTCTATGCGCGCACCACCGGCTACCCGGCGCAGATCCAGTGGACCCTGATCGAGGGCGTCAACGACGGCGACGACGAGCTCGAGGCCCTGGCCGCGCTGCTGGGCGGCCGCCACGCCATGCTCAACCTGATCCCGTTCAACGAGGTCGAGGGCAGCGCCTTCCGGCGCCCGCCGATCGAGCGCGCCGCGGCCATGGCGCGCTGGCTGCACCGCCGCGGCGTGCTGACCAAGCTGCGCAACTCCGACGGCCAGGACGTCGATGCCGGCTGCGGCCAGCTGCGCGCCCGCCATGCGCCCGGCACCGTGCAGCCGCTGCGGCGGCTGCGCATCACAGGGCCTGTGCCCACGCCTGCGCGCGGTTCGGCAGGCTGAGCGCCTCCCCGGCCGGCTGTTCGCCCTCCTTGGCCCGCCGTTCGTGCGGCCGGACCCGCCGCTCGCCGCGCAGCCGCGCCGCCGCGCCGGGGCGCCGCCCACAATGCGCTGCATGAACAAGCCCCCCACCCTCCTGGCGGCGGCAGCCGGCCTCGGCGTGGCGCTGTCGGTGGCCCTGGCGCCGGTTGCGGCCGCCACCCCGGCGCTCAAGCTCGAACCCTGCCGCCTGCGCGGCGTCGAGCACGATGCGCTGTGCGGCATGCTGCAGCGCCCGCTGAACCCGGCCCAGCCGCAGGGCCCGTCCATCGGCGTTCACGTCGCCGTGCTGCCGGCGCTTGCGCGCAACAAGAAGCCCGACCCCGTGTTCCTGCTCGCCGGCGGGCCAGGACAGAGCGCCATCGGCCTGGCCGGGTCGGCCGAGGGCCTGTTCGCGCGGCTGCTGAACCGGCGCGACGTGGTGCTGGTCGACCAGCGGGGCGTCGGCCGCAGCGCGCCGCTGGCCTGCGAGGACGACGAACCCTCGGCACCGCTCGCCGGCCGGCTCGACGACGAGAGCGGCGCCCGCCTGGTGGCGCGCTGCCGCGAGGCGCTGCAGAAGCTGCCGCACGGCGACCTGCGCCAGTACACGACGACGATCGCCATGCAGGACCTCGACGCCGTGCGCGCGGCGCTGGGGGCCGAGCGGGTGAACGTGGTCGGCGGCAGCTACGGCACGCGCGCCGGGCTCGAGTACGCGCGGCAGTTCCCTCAGCGCGTGCGCCGGCTGGTGCTGGACGGCGTGGCCCCGCCCGACATGGCGCTGCCCGCCACCTTCTCCCCCGACGGGCAGGCCGCGCTGGACGCCGTGTTCGCCGCCTGCGAGGCCGACGCCGGGTGTCGCGGCCGTCACCCGCAGCTGCGCGAGCGCTGGCGCGCCTTCGGCGCCACGCTGCCGCAGGCGATGGCGGTGACGCACCCGCTCACCGGCGCGGCCGAGACGCTCACCGTCACGCGCGAACTGCTGGCGGCGCAGCTGCGGCTGCCCTTGTACGCGCCGGCCCTGGCTGCGGCGCTGCCGGCGGCGATGGAGCGCGCGATGCGGGGCGACCTCGGCCCGCTGCTCGCGATGAGCCTGGGCATGAGCGCGCGGCGCGACACGCAGCTGGCCATGGGCATGCACTTCAGCGTCGTCTGCGCTGAAGACCTGCCGCGTATGGCGCAGGCGCAGGAGAGGCCCGGCGCCGACTTCGGCACGCAGTTCGCCGGGCTCTACACGCGCGTCTGCGCCGACTGGCCGCGCGCCGAGGTGCCGCCAGCCTTCTATACCGTGCCCGCGCTGGCCGCGCCGACGCTGGTGCTGTCGGGCGGTGCCGACCCCGTGACGCCGCCGCGCCACGGCGAGCGCATCGCTCGCGCCCTGGGGCCGGCCGCGCGCCACGTGGTGGTGGCGCAGGCCGGCCACGGCGTCATGGCCCTGCCCTGCCTGCGCGACGCGCTGTTCCGCTTCATCGACGCCGACACCGACGCCGCGGCGCAGCAGGTCGATGCCGGCTGTGCCAAGGCCGTGCCGCGGCCGGCGGCCTTCGTGCCGCTGGCGCCGGGCGCGCAGCAACCGGGAGCCCCGCGATGATCCGCGTGCAGCAGCTTCGCAAGCGCTTCGTGCAGCCGGCCTCGGGCCTGCCGGGCCTGGGGCGGCAGCCGGCCCGCGTGGTGCAGGCGGTGGACGGCGTGGACTTCAGCGCGCCCGATGGCCGCATCACCGGCCTGCTGGGCCCCAATGGCGCGGGCAAGACCACCACGCTGCGCATGGTCGCGGCGCTGCTGGTGCCCGACGAGGGCCGCATAGAGGTCGACGGCATCGACGTGGCCCGCTCGCCGGCCCAGGCGCTGGCGCGGCTGGGCGTGCTGTCCGATGCGCGCGGCCTATACCCGCGCCTGACGGCGCGCGAGAACATCGTCTACTACGGGCGCCTGCACGGCATGACGGCCGCCGCCGCGGCCGCCCGCGCGGCGCACCTGGCGCGCGTGCTCGACATGGAGCCGCTGCTGGACCGCCGCACCGACGGCTTCAGCCAGGGCGAGCGCATGAAGACGGCGCTGGCCCGCGCGCTGGTGCACGACCCGCCGAACATCGTGCTCGACGAGCCCACCAACGGCCTGGACGTGCTGGCCACGCGCGCGCTGCGCGAGGCGCTGCGCCGGCTGCGCGACGACGAGGGCAAGTGCATCGTTTTCTCGACGCACATCATGCAGGAGGTGGAGCGCCTTTGCGACCACGTCGTCGTCGTCGCGCACGGCCGCACGGTGGCCGACGGCACGGTGGCCGAGTTGACGCAGCGCACCGGGCAGCCCGACTTCGAGGAGACCTTCGTGCAGCTGGCCTTTGACCGATCCACCCCCACCGGGAGCGAACGATGATCGCCGCCGCCCTCACCGTCTTCCGCAAGGAACTGGTCGACGCGCTGCGCGACCGCCGCACGCTGCTGATGGTCCTGCTGTCCAGCGTGGCGGTCGGGCCTCTGGTGCTGGTGCTGATCAGCGCGCTGGTGTCGGGCCTGGAGAAGCGGGCCGAGGCGCGCGAGGTCGTCGCGGTGGGCCTGGAGCACGCACCCGCGCTGCGCAACTACATCGAGCGCCAGACCTTCACGATCAAGGACGCGCCTGCCGACTTCGAGGCGCAGCTGCGCGACAACAAGCTCGGCGACCCGGTCGTGGTGGTCGCGGCCGGCTTCGAGGCTGCGCTGGCCCGGGGCGAGATGCCGCTGGTCGAGGTGGTGTCCAGCAGCGCCAACCAGCGCGCGCAGGCCGGCGTGCAGCGCTTGGCGCGTCTGCTGCAGGGTTTCAACACCGAGCAGGCGACGCTGCGGCTGGTGATGCGTGGCGTGAGCCCGGCGCTGCTGCGCCCCGTGGAGGTGCAGGAGCGCGACGTGGCCGACCGCAGCTCGCGCGCGGCACAGCTGACCGCCATGGTGCCGTTCTTCGTGCTGATGGCGGTGCTGTACGGCGCGCTGACCGCGGCCCTGGACACCACGGCCGGCGAGCGCGAGCGCGGCTCGCTGGAGCCGCTGCTGATGAACCCCGCGCCGCACGCGGCGCTGGTGCTCGGCAAGTGGGGCGCGGTGGCCGCGGTGGGCATGCTGATCGCGCTGCTGAGCTGCCTGAGCTTCCTGCCCGGGCAGTGGCTGATGCGCAGCGAGGCGCTGGCGGCCATGTTCCGATTCGGCCCGATGGAGGCCGCGGCCTTCATCGCGCTGCTGCTGCCGCTGGCCGGCGCGCTGGCGGCCGTGCTGATGGCCATCGCCATCCGCAGCAAGAGCTTCAAGGAGGCGCAGGCCAGCACCACCGTGGTGGTGCTGGCGGCGTCGACGCTGCCGCTGGTGACGGTCTTCAGCCAGGAAGGCGTGGCCCCCTGGCATTACTGGGTGCCTGCGCTGGCGCAGACCACGCTGATGGGCCGCGTGCTCAAGGGCGAGGCGCTCGGCGCGCCCGAGATCGCGGCCTCGGTGGCCTCGAGCGTGCTGCTGTGCGCCGTGGCGCTGTGGGCGGTGAGCCGGTTGCTGCGCGCCGCGGCGCGGAAGTAGCGCGGACCCGGGCGGCCTGGTTCAGGCCGCCAAGGGCAACACCCGACGCGCGCGCGCGCGTCCGACCTCGTCCTGCCAGGGCAGGTCGTGGATCAGATCGTGCAGCGCCAGCAGGCGCAGGCCGTCGTGCAGATGGTGGCCGCCGCGGTCGAGCAGCTCGACGTTGGCCACCACCACCATCGGGTCGCCCATGGCTATGACGTTGGCGCGCACTTCGCGCCATTCCCAGGCCAGGCCGATGCGTCGGCCACCGACGTCCAGGCCCCAGACGGCGTGACCGCGCTGCAGGCCGGGGAACTCGTCGTCGTCCTCGACCGAGGTGCCGAGATGGAGGAACCGGTCGGCCCAGGTGCGCCAGTCATCGACCCGCGCCACCACGGCGGGCCAGGTCACGATGTGCCAACTCGGAATCGCCATCACAATCTCCATGCGGGTGCAAGCGGTGCGGCGGAGTGTTGGCTCACCGACCTGTCACGCGCAAGCTGTCAACTCTGTCAGGTGGCCGGGCAGATTCCACGGATGCGTCAACAGGACCTCATCGAGATTGGCCAGTCGGCGGACTTGCCGAGCTTCGAGCGCGGCCTGGTGCGGCTCGCGGGTGAGCTGGACTTTCCGCTGGTCAGCGGCATGTTGGTCGTGGAGCAGGCCAGCAGCGAGCCGGTGTTCGTCTCGGTCGGCAACACGCCACGCGAGTACGCCGAGGCGTACGTCGACGTCAACGCATATCGACGCGATCCAGTCTTGCAGCGGCTGAAGCGGATGAGTGTCCCGGTGATCTATGACCAGACCACCTATGTGAGCCAGGGCGCGGGCGATCTATGGGAGCACCAGGCCAGGTTCGGCTACCGGACTGGCGTGGCAGTTGCCTTGCATCTTCCGAACCACTTGCACTTCGTGCTGGGGGTAGATCGACCGGATCCGCTGCCGAGCGACGATTCTCTGCTGACCCGTCTGATGGGCGACCTGCAGTTGCTGGCCGTGCATGCCCAGGACGCTGCCGTACGGCTTCTCCAGCATGACCGGCTCCTGGCCATCGAGGAGCAGGCCCTTACGGCGCGGGAGCGCGAGGTGCTCAAGCTCACGATGGAGGGCCTCACCGCCGCACAGATCAGCGACCGGCTGATGATTTCGGTGCCCACGGTGAACTTCCACACGCGCAACCTGCGCGAGAAACTGGGCGCCCACACCAAGCACCAAGCGGTACTGATCGCGTTGCGGCACGGGCTGCTCTAACGCCTTCAAGGGCACCGAATCGTCGGTGGTCGCTTTGGAGACGGGACGCTGCCTCCGCTGCATTCGGGATCGCCTTGGCGGGACCCTATCAAGGTTGACAGTTACGGAATTGCTTTCGGGCTGATGAAATCTTCTCGGTTCGCCAAAGTGGCGCGTGAAGATCGAGGAGCCCGTCATGCTTGAACTCATCCTTAGCTATTTCTTTCAATTGCCTCGTGGCGGCTGGTCGGTGCGGCCTGAAGTCGCCGTGATCCCGCGGCGAACGCGCATCGGAACCTGATCGGCCTGCCGCACGGGCGGCCATTCAGCCCGCGCGGGGAGGATTCGGCGAGGCGCTGGCCCTGCACGGCGCTCATCGCGCAGCCGGCGCGGTGGCGAGCTCCAGGCGTGTGAGCCAGGCCAGGGCTTCGGCACGGCTGGCGCCGCACATGGCCGGCTGCGGCATCAGCGAGATGCAGACGCCGGGTCGTTCCGGGCGGCCGAACAGCCGGCAGCGCTCGGCCTCGTCGAGCTGCACGCAGCGCACGCCGGCCGGTTTGCCCGCGGGCATGCCCGGGATGGGCGAGCTGATCGACGGCGCCGTGCAGCAGGCGCCGCAGGCGGGGCGGCAGTGCATGCGGCGATCC
>JBKDQY010000231.1:0-20923 GCA_046341655.1 Betaproteobacteria bacterium
GCCGCGCGCAGGATGCGCCCTCGCTCGGGCTCCCTCCACCTGGCCTGGTGCTGCGCGCCAGCCAAGGCGCAGTGGCCCAGGAGCGGGCCCATCGAGCCCCTCCGCTGCGCCTCCCACGCTGGTGCGCACGCGCCCCTGCACGCCCCCGCCGCGCACGCTCCGCCGGATGGCGGCCGCGAGGCCGCCGAAACCGCTGCCGATGACGACGGCGGTGCCGGCGCCCTGCGGGGTGGGGTTGGTGATCATGGCTGGGCCTCCACGGGCCGGCGCAGGGCCCAGCGCCACAGCGCCGAGGGCTCCAGCGGCAGCACCATCATCAGGTGTTCGACGAGCGCCAGCGTCAGCAGCGAGGCCAGCAGCAGGTGCGCGGCCTGCGCGCCACCCGCGGTGGCCTGCGCGCCGTGTACCAGCCACCCCGTCACCACCGCAGCACCGAGCAGCGACCACGGCATCAGCGCGTTGAAGGGACGCTGACGGAAGTAGCTGCCCAGGTACAGCAGGTGCGGCGGCAGGAAGTCCAGGGCCAGGTTGCGAACGCCCAGGTACAGGTTGAGCTTGGCCGACACGCGCATGGCGTACAGCAGCGTGAAGGTCCAGGCCGCCATGGGGTTGGCGCTGCGGCCCAGCCACAGCCACAGGCCCAGGGCCGTGGCCAGCAGGGCCAGTTCGTGCCACAGCAGTACTTGGAGAGCCTGGCCGAAGCGGGGCAGACCACGCGCGCCGGGCGAGGCGGCCACTCGTCGCGGCCCTGTCAGCCAGCCGCCCAGGAAGGCCAGCTCGTGCCAGCCCCACAACACCACCGCGCAGACGAAGCCCGCGTAGGCCGCACCGACGCCCAGGCTGTGCGCCGTCTGCCCGATGCAGGCCAGGGCCGCGATGGCGAAGCTGCTGGCGGCCACGAAGGCCACCGTCTTGCGGCCGTCGCAGCTCGGCGGCAGGCGGTCGACCACGATCACCACGCCCGTGCCCAGCCACCACAGCAGCACCGCGGCGATCGGGGGCAGCAGGTAGTCCATCAGCACGGGCGTGTCCGGTCCCGGCTCACCACACCGGCGCGACGCGGATCTGCGCCGGCAGCTCGTGCTTCTTCACCGGGTGCAGGTACAGCTTCGCGAAGTGCCAGGCGCCCTTGAGTGCCGCGCCCGCCTGCTGCAGCCGGCCGCCGAGGCCGCCGCGCGCCGCGCCGGCATCGAAGGCCATGCGCGCCTCCACCAGACTGGCCAGGCCACGGCGGAAGGCCGGCGAGTCGGTGTCCAGCGACACCGGGAACACCTGCTTGCTGATCTCGGTGGTGATGTCGAAGACGCGGTAGTCGAACTCGTCGGGCTCCAGCCCCATGGCGCGATGCAGCACCGGGCGCGTGTGGTCGCGCACGAACATCGTCGCGTACACCGCCAGCAGGAAGAAGCGGATCCACAGCACGTTGCCGCCGCTCAGCAGCTGCGGGTTGGCGCGCATGATCAGCGCGAAGCTCTCGCCGTGGCGGAACTCGTCGTTGCACCAGCGCTCGAACCAGCGGAAGATGGGGTGGAAGCGCAGCTCGGGGTGGCGCTCGAGCTGCCGGTAGATGGTGATGTAGCGCGCGTAGCCGATCTTCTCGCTCAGGTAGGTGGCGTAGAAGATGTACTTGGGCTTGAAGTAGGTGTAGGCCTTGGTCGCCTTCAGCGCCTGCAGGTCCACCGCGAGGTCGTAGTCGCGCAGCGAGTAGTTGATGAAGTTCGCGTGGCGCGACTCGTCGCGCGTCAGGTAGGTCATCAGCCGCTTGATGTCGGGGTTGTCGACCTTGCGGCGGATCTCGTTGTAGAGCACGCAGCCGCTGAACTCGCTGGTGATGCTGGTGATGAGGAAATCCAGGAACTCCTGGTGCAGCTCGGGCGGCAGCGGCTTCACCTCGGACGCGAAGGCCTCGTCGCGCTTGAAGTGGTCGTGGTTGTTGTCGCCCTCGTACTCGGCGAGCATGGCGTCCCACTCGGCGCGCAGCGTGCTGACGTCCAGGCGGTCCATGGCCGCGTAATCGGTGGTGTAGAAGCGCGGCGAGATCAGGTTCTCGGTCTTGGCGCGCTGCATCACCTGGTCGGTGCTGGCGATGGCGTGGGTGGTGCTCATGGGGTCTTCTCCTGGGTCTTCAGCGACTGCAGCGCGCCGGCGGGCAGCCAGCGGGCGAACACGGCCGCGTTGTCGGGGCCGAACGACGCGAGGTCGATGCGCTGATGGGTGAGGGGGTCCGTGATGAGCAGGCGGCCGTCGGCGTGCAGGCTCAACACGTAGGGCGCGTCGCCGCCCAGCTGGTGGGCGCGGCGCTCGCGGGCCAGGCCGCGCAGCACGCCACGCAGGAAGCCCAGCTCGCCGCGCAACTCGGCCAGCACCTCGCCGCCGGTCGCGTCGCTCACGCGCACGGCGCCATCGGGGGTGTCGGCGAAGGCCAGCGCCCGCGTGGCCAGCGCCGAGGCCGGCTGCACCGCCGGACTGAAGCCGTTCAGGCGCATCAGCCCCACGGTGCCCAGCACGAGCAGCAGCAGCATGCCGATGCCGCGCACCAGCCAGCGCGGGATGCGCTCGGGCTGGGCGTGCACGCTGCCCGCGCTCATGCGGCCTGCCCCTGCGGCTGCAGGCCGAGGGACGCCGGCCCGTTCGCGGCCTCGGGCCGCGCGGCCTGCGCGTTGACGGCCGCCCAGGCCTCGGCGAGCTGTCGCGACACGCCCTGGGCATCGGCCAGGCAGCGCAGCATCGGCTGCGTCCGAGCGAACAGCCAGGGCCGCGCGTGCGGCCACAGGTGGAGGTAGGCGATGCGGGTGTCGCCACGGAGCTGCAGCGCGATCTCGCCCCGGCCACCGCCCAGGGGCAGCAGGTGGGCGGCGTCGAGGTGCCTGAGCGGCAGGTTGTAGGTGACGGTCAGCACGATGCCGATGCGCATGACGATGCGCTTGTCGGTGAGCGTGTAGGCCGTGGTGCTCGCCGTCAGCCGCGCCAGCGCAGCCAGGATGCCGATCGCCACCGCGGCCAGCAGCGCCAGCACCAGCGAGCCGCGCAGCGCGGCCAGCAGCGGCAGGCCATCCTGAAGTTGCGCGCCGATGCGCCACGCGAGCATCACGCCGAAATAGGCCGTGACCAGCGGCAGGTGGAACACCCGCCGCGCCACCAGGCCCGGCAGGGGCTGGCCCTGCCACAGCAGCCGCTCGCTGGCAGGCAGTCGTTCAGGAAGCCCGAACTGCGGCTCGAACTCGTGCTCCTGGCCCCGGTGCGGGGCCTTCGCGAAGGCGGCTGCCGCGGGCTTCATACCAGCGGCTCCGTGCGCGTGGGCTCGGCGAACAGCAGCCCGGCCCCGAAGTAGGCAGCGATCTTCTCTTCCTCGAGCAGCGTGATGCTGTCGGTGGAGCGGGTGGCCGGCACGTCGGCCCACTGGTGCGCCAGCAGCGCATGGACGTGGACCGCGTCGCGCATGATGCGGCAGAAGGTGATGGGCACCAGGGCGCGGCGGCTGCCGTCGGCCAGCTCGACCTCGAGGAAGCGGAACATCATCTCGGGTCCGTCGACCCACAGCTCGCGGACCGTGCCCGCGCTCTCGCCGTACGGGTCGAGCACCGGCATGCCGCGCGGATCGGGATCCTTCTCGCTGACGCTCATCTCGGGGAACATCGCCAGCGGCCGGATCTTGGGCTGGTCGTGGGCGTCGAGGTCGGGGTGGTCGGCCCGCGCCGCCCAGGCGCCGCTGCCGAGGCCGGCCAGCAGCGGGTTGCCGACGGGATCGAGCGGCGAGCCCTCGTTGTCGTAGGTGCGCTCGGCCTGCACGTTCTGCGCGCCGGCCGATCCCGAGGGCACCTGGATCTCGCTGCCGTCGCGCAGCCGGTAGGTCTTGGGCGCGGGCACGCCGATCCAGCCGTCGTGCGTGGTGCCGCGGTGCGTCTCCAGCGGATAGCCCTCGCGCCGGTTCTCGCGGGCGAGGTAGTAGATGAGGCCGGCGAAGAAGATCCAGAAGACGTACAGCACGAGCTGTGCGACGTCGACGTATCCAGTGATGGCTCCGGTTCCCATGGGTTGGCTCCTTGGAGGGTTGGCGTGCGAAGTGGCCGTGTGGGCGGGTCTCGGGAACTGCTCAACCCGGAAAGTCCGCCAGCCCGAAGCGGCGCGGTTCGGAGCCGCTGGCCTCGGGCGGGGGCGGGGTGGGGATGCGCCGCCGCGTCGCGAGCGGGCCGAGCACGGCCAGCGTCGCGAACAGCAGCGCGAGTTCGAGGTGGTAGACGAAGGCGTAGCCGGTGGCCGGCATCGCGAGCGCCTCGCCGAGCGAGCCGCTCATCGCGAGGTGGCCGACGGCGTCGCGCAGCGCGCCGCCCAGGGCCACGCCCAGGCCGGCGGCGGTGGCGACCACGCCACCCCAGGCGCCGAGCACCATGCCGTGCAGGCCGCCGCTGTCCATCGACATGGCCGCGCTGAGCGTGCCCACCGAGAACAGGCCGCCGCCGAAGCCGATCAGGGCCACCCCGGCGCGGAAGGTCAGGGGCGATTCCAACGGCTCGGCGAACACCACGAGCGAGAACGCCACCAGGCCCACGAGCAGGCCGTGCGCCGCCAGCCTTCGCGGGCAGGTGCCGCGCAGCAGGCGCCGCGCCGCCCAGGCGAACGCGCACAGGGCCCCGGCGGCCATGATGGCCGTCAGCCCCGTGGTCTGGCCCACGCTCAGGCCGAGCACCTCGCCGCCGTAGGGTTCGAGGATGATGTCCTGCATGTTGAAGGCCGCCGTGCCCAGCCCCACGGCGAGCAGGAAGCGGGCGACGCGGCCGTGCCGCGCGAACTGCGCCCAGCGCTGCGAGAAGGGCGTGGCGTCGGGCGGCGCCTTCGCGCGGTCGCGGTCGCGGGCCTCCTGCTTCCACACGGCCATGGCGTTGAGCACCAGGCACACGACGGCCGTGCCCTGCACCACCTGCACCAGGCGCGTGTGCGTGTAGTCGGCCAGCAGCAGTCCGAACACGGCGCCACTGCCGACCATGCCCAGCAGCAGCATCACGTACATCAGCGCCACCACGCGCGGGCGCGTGGCCTCGGTGGCGCGGTCGGTGGCCAACGCCAGGCCTGCGGTCTGCACCGTCTGCGCGCCGGCGCCGGCCAGCAGGAAGGCCAGCGAGGCGGCCACGTGGCCGGCCACAAGCTGCACGGTGGTCTGACCCGTCAGCAGCACCAGCGCGAAGGGCATGATGGCCAGCCCCGCGAACAGTGCGCCGCTGCCGAACCACACGTAGGGGATGCGGCGCCAGCCCAGCGCGCTGCGGTGCTGGTCGGACTTGAAGCCCACCAGCGCGCGGAAGGGCGCGAACAGCAGCGGCAGGGCCACCATCAGGCTCACCAGCCAGGCGCCGACGCCCATCTCGACGATCATCACCCGATTCAGCGTTCCCACGGTGAGGACGGTGACCATGCCCACGCTCACCTGGAACAGCGCCAGCCGCACCAGTTGCGCCAGCGGCAGCTCGGGCGTGGCGACGTCGGCGAAGGGCAGATAGCGCGTGGCCACGCCGCCCCAGTCGATGCGGCCGCGGCGGCGAATCAGACCGAGGGCGACGCGGGCGAGGTCCATGTTCAGGCGCCGCCCCTCAGCAGCCGGTAGGCCTGCGAGGTGTAGAAGCCGCTGGCGATGCGCTGCGTGCCGGCCAGCTGCCAGCCGACCATGGCCGGCTGGGCCTGCATCTGCCGGGCCAGGGCGGCCTGCGACACCGGCACGATGCTGGGCGAGCGGTCGCTGCGCGGGAACAGCTTGCCCGCGCCGTAGAAGGCCCACAGCAGAGGGCTCGCCGGCGCGAAGGTGATCACCATCGAGCCCTCGGTGCGCCCGGCCAGCCGACCCAGCACGCGCACGGCATCGGCCGTGCGGTAGTGGATCAGGGAGTCCATCGCCACCACGTGGTCGAAGGCGCCCAGGGCGGCGTCGCTCATGTCGCCGCTGCGGAAGTCGATCGAGCCCGGCGCGCCCTCGGCCTTCAGCTGCGCCAGGCAGCGTTCGCGCGCCACGTCGACCAGCTGCGGACTCAGGTCGATGGCCAGCACCTGCGCGCCGCGGCGCGCCAGCTCGATGGCGAAGCTGCCGGTGCCGCAGCCTGCATCGAGCACGCGCTGGCCGCGCAGGTCGACGGGCAGCCAGCCCAGCAGCGTGTCGCGCATGCGGTCGCGGCCGGCGCGCACGGTGGCGCGCACCCGGCTGACCGGGGCCGTGCTGGTGAGGCGGGCCCAGGTGTCGGCCGCGGTGCGGTCGAAGTAGTGCTCGATCTCGCCGCGGCGGCGGGTGTAGGTGTCGACGGACGACATGGCGGCTCGTCCCGGGCTCAGTCGTAGCCGAGAAGATCGAAGATCTCGCGGTCCTTCAGCGGCACCGCCGGCAGCGGATCGGGCCCCAGCCACATCGCCGCAGCCAGGCGCAGGTACTCCTTCTGCACCGCCTCGATCTCGGGCGTGGCGTCCATCTCGAAGATCGTGCACTTCTTCAGCCGGCTGCGGCGGATAGCGTCGAGGTCGGGCAGGTGCGCGGCCAGCCGCAGGCCGGTGCGGCCGTTGTACTTGTCGATCTGGTCGGTGCCGGCGCTGCGGTTGGCGATCACGCCTCCCAGGCGCACGCGGTAGTTCTTGGCCTTCGCGCCGATGGCCTGCACGATGCGGTTCATCGCGAAGATCGAGTCGAAGTCGTTGGCCGTGACGATCATCGCCCGCTCGGCGTGCTGCAGCGGGGCGGCAAAGCCGCCGCACACGACATCGCCCAGCACGTCGAAGATCACCACGTCGGTGTCCTCCAGCAGGTGGTGCTCCTTGAGCAGCTTCACCGTCTGGCCCACCACGTAGCCGCCGCAGCCGGTGCCCGCGGGCGGGCCGCCGGCCTCGACGCACATGACACCGTTGTAGCCCTCGAAGACGAAGTCCTCGGGACGCAGCTCCTCGGCGTGGAAGTTCACCGTCTCGAGCACGTCGATCACGGTGGGCAGCATCTTCTTCGTCAGCGTGAAGGTGCTGTCGTGCTTGGGGTCGCAGCCGATCTGCAGCACCCGCTTGCCCATCTTGCTGAAGGCGGCGCTGAGGTTGGAGCTGGTGGTGCTCTTGCCGATGCCGCCCTTGCCGTAGATGGCAAAGACCTTGGCGGTGCCGATCTTCACGCCGGCGTCCTGCTGCACCTGCACGCTGCCCTCGCCGTCTTCGCGTGGGTCGGGCGCCGGGCGGGCGCCGCGGGCGATGTTCGTGACGGGGATCTCGGTGACGTTCATGCGGCGGCTCTCTGTGGACTGCTGAGATAGGCACCCTCGAAGACGCCTTCGAGGCGGTCTTCGAGTTCCTCGCCGGCGCGCCGGAGCGCGTCGAGCGTGGCGGCGTCGGGTTGCCAGTACTGGCGGTCGCAGGCTTCGAGCAGCCGGCTCGCGACCTTGGCACTGGCGGTGGGGTTCAGGCGGGCCAGGCGCTCGCGCATGGCCGGGTCGAGCACGAAGGTCTCGGTGAGGTGCTGGTACACCCAGGGCGCCACCTGCCCCGTGGTGGCGCTCCACGCGAAGGTGTTGGTGATGCCGGCCTCGATCTGGCGCACGCCCTCGTAGCCGTGCTCGAGCATGCCCTCGTACCACTTGGGGTTGAGCATGCGCGTGCGGGTTTCCAGCGCCACCTGCTCCGACAGCGTGCGCACGGTGCCGCTGTCGGCGCTGCGTGTCTGGTCGGAGATGTACACCGGCACCTCGGCCGCCGCCCCCGTGGCGCCGCCTGCCACCTTGGCGCGCTTGACGGCACGGCTGATGCCGCCGAGCGTGTCGAAGTAGGTGTCGATGGTGGTGACGCCGAGTTCGATCGAGTCAAGGTTCTGGTAGGTCAGCGCCACGTCGGCCAGCACGTGGTTCAGCAGCGCGGCCTGTGCCACCGGCCTTCCGGCGCGGCCGTAGGCGAAGCCCTTGCGCTTGGTGTAGGCCTCGGCGAGTTCGTCCTCGTCCTGCCAGGTGCTGCTGTCGACCAGCAGGTTGACGTTGCTGCCGTAGGCGCCGTCGGCGTTGCCGAACACGCGCAGCGCGGCGGTCTCGAGGTCGCCGCCGTGCTCGCGCTGCCAGGCCAGCGCGTGCTTGCGCACGTAGTTGCGATCCTCGGGCTCGTCGGCGCTGGCGCACAGCCACGCGGCCTCGGCCAGCATGCGGATCTGCAGAGGCAGCAGGTCGCGGAAGATGCCCGACAGCGTCATCACCACGTCCACCCGCGGGCGGCCGAGCTGCTCCAGCGGGATCAGCGTGGCCCCGGCGAGGCGGCCGTAGCCGTCGAAGCGCGGCGCTGCGCCCATCAGGGCCAGGGCCTGCGCCAGCGGCGCGCCCTCGCTCTTGAGGTTGTCGGTGCCCCACAGCACCAGGGCCACCGTCTCGGGCAGTCCGTGGCCGTCGGCGGCGTGTCGCTCCAGCAGCTTGTCGGCCTGCCGCGTGGCGTCGCGCACGGCCCAGGTGCTGGGGATGCGGAAGGGGTCGAAGCCGTGCAGGTTGCGGCCGGTGGGCAGCACCTCGGGGTTGCGCATGACGTCGCCGCCCGGCGCCGGCGGGACGAAGCGGCCGTCGAGCGCGCGCACGATGCCGGGGATCTCGTGGTCCTCGGCCATCAGCCGGTCGTGGTGCGCCACCTCGGCCAGCGCGGCCACGGCATCGCCGTTGGCCGGGCGGCCGGCGTCGGCCAGGGCCTGTTCGGGGCTGCGGCCGCGGGTGATGGCCTCCACGCACTCGCGGCTCAGTCCGGCGGGGTTGTCGGCCTCGACACGGGCCCACAGCAGGCTCGCGCGCTCGGCGGCACCCGGCGGCTTGCCAACGACGTGCAGGCCGTGCGGGATCAGGGTGTATTCCAGCTCCAGCACCTGGGCGGTGAGGCGCTGCACGTGCTGCTCGGCCTCGGCCGGCGTCCAGGCCGGCTCGGCGGCGGCGAGATCGAGTTCCGCGGCCTGCGACTGGATGAGCGTGGCCAGCGCCTGCTGCCCGGTGCCTGCGTCGCGGCCGCGCCAGCTCTGCAGCGATCCCTTCAGGTCGAGCAGGCCGCGGTACAACCCGGCCTCCGAGACCGGCGGCGTCAGGTAGCTCACCAGGGTGGCCGCGGCGCGGCGCTTGGCGATGGCGCCCTCGCTGGGGTTGTTGCTGGCATACAGGTAGAAGTTGGGCAGGTCGCGGATCAGCCGGTCGGGCCAGCAGCTGGCGGTCATGCCGCTCTGCTTGCCGGGCATGAACTCCAGCGAGCCGTGGGTGCCGAAGTGCAGCACCGCGTCGGCCCGGAAGTCCTCGCGCAGCCAGCGGTAGAAGGCGCTGAAGGCGTGCGTCGGCGCGAAGCCGCGCTCGAACAGCAGCCGCATCGGGTCGCCTTCGTAGCCCATGCCGGGCTGCACGGCCAGCACCACGTTGCCCAGTTCCACGCCGAGCACGAAGATCGAGCGGCCGTCGCTCAGCTGCCGGCCCGGCGCCGGGCCCCAGGCGGCCTCGATGTCCTTGAGCCAGGGCTCGCGCCGGACATGGTCGGCCGCGGGGATCTGCGCCAGCACGTTGGCGTCGGCGCCGAAGCGATCGCGGTTGCCTTGCAGCAGGCGGCGGCGCAGGTCGTCGGCGCTGTCCGGCAGCTCGACCGTGTAGCCTTCGCGCTGCAAGCCCTTGAGCGTCTCGAAGGCGCTCTCGAACACCGACAGGTGCGCCGCCGTGCCCAGGTTGCCGGCATTCGGCGGGAAGTTGAACACCACCATCGCCACGCGGCGCTCGGCGCGGGCCTTGCGGCGCAGCGCCACCAGCCGGGCCACGCGAGCGGCCAGCATCGCCGTGCGCTCGCTGCAGGTCTGCATGTCGGTGTCGGCCTGCTCGAAGTGGCAGGCCTTCTCGCAGCCCTTGCAGGTGCTGCCGGCGGGGCCGCCGCGGCCGCCGTAGACGCCGGGGCCGGTGGCGCCGTCGAGCTCGGGGATGGCGACCATGATGGTGGTCTCCACCGGCAGCAGGCCGCGCGCCGAGCCGCCCCACTCCGGCAGGCTCTGGAACTCCACCGAGTGCGCGGCCAGGTAGGGCACGTCGAGCTGGGCGAGGATGGCCTCGGCGGCGCGCGAGTCGTTGTAGGCCGGCCCGCCCACCAGCGAGAAGCCCGTGAGCGAGAGCACCGCGTCCACCGTGGCGCGGCCGTCGGCCATGAAGAAGCGCTCGATCGCGGGGCGGGAATCCAGGCCCGACGCGAAGGCCGGCACCACCTGCAGGCCCTGCACCTCCAGCGCGGCGATCACGCCGTCGTAGTGGCGCGCGTTGCCGGCCAGCAGGTAACTGCGCAGCAGCAGCAGGCCGACGCGGCCGCGCGCGCGCTCGGCCGGCACCACCTGTGGCAGCCCGGCGGCGTCGGCCGACAGGCGGCCGGGCAGGCGGGGGTGGTAGACGCCGACCTCGGGGTACTCCACCGGCTCGTCGGCGGCCGTCCTGCCGCGCAGCGCGGCGCGCGCGCCGTCGCTGCCGGCCATCCCGGCGTAGCGGTCCACCAGGAAGCGGACCATGTTGACCACGTTGTCCTGCGAGCCGCCGAGCCAGTACTGCAGCGTCAGGAAATAGGCGCGCACGTCCTGCGCCGTGCCGGGAATGAACTTCAGCAGCTGCGGCAGCCGGCGCAGCATCTTCATCTGCCGCTCGCCGCTGCTGGCGCTGGGAGCCTTGCCGTCCTTGGCGGCCTCGGCCCCGCTCTTGCCGCGCAGCTTCTTCAGCAGCGCCAGCACGCCGCTGGCCGGCTTGGCCATGTCGAAGCGGCCCATGCGGGTGAGGCGCGACACCTCGCCGGCGCTCATCGCGCAGACCATGGCGTCGCAATGCTCGCGGCGAGCCGCCAGGTCGTCCAGGATGGGCTTGAAGTGCTCTTCCATGAAGAGCATGGTCACGACGACGATGTCGGCCGCGGCGATGTCGTCCTTGCAGCGCTGCAGCGAGTGGCCGTCGCTGGCCCATTCCGAGGCGGCGTGCATCGTGAAGCGCAGGCCCGGCAGCTGCCGCTGCAGGGTGCCCCGCGCGCGCTCGGCCGCGCCCTGAAGGTGCGGGTCCATCGTCACGAGGACGAAGCGCAGCGGGGCGGTGGGGGCAGGCTTCATGCGGCTCGCGGGTGTTCAGCGCCCGAAGTGGGCCTTGGCGTCGTACAGCGTCTCGACGGTGATCAGGGCCAGGCCCCGCTCGACCGCGAAGCGCTCGGTGTTGCGGCGCGCCTTGCCGCGCACGAAGAAGGGCACCTTCTGCAGTTCCTTCTGCGCGTCGGGGGCCCAGGTGGCGCCGGCCTGGGCGACCACGGGCACGGCGGCTTCCACCGGCGCGGGCTCGTTGGCGGCGGGCGAGGGCGCAGGCTCGACCACCGGCGCCTGGCTGGCCACCGGCACGCTCTCGCGCGGCGCGCCGGCGTGCGACAGGTGCGAGGCCGCGGCACCCTCGTGGAACTCGAAGTCCTCGCGGAACATGGTGAGCAGGTGCTCCTCGAGGCCCATCATCAGCGGGTGCACCCAGGTGTCGAACAGCACCGCGGCCCCCTCGAAGCCCATCTGCGGCGAGTAGCGCGCCGGAAAGTCCTGCACGTGCACCGGCGCGCTGATCACCGCGCAGGGCAGCTTCAGCCGCTTGGCGATGTGGCGCTCCATCTGCGTGCCCAGCACCAGCTCGGGCTGCGCCTCGGCGATCTTCTGCTCGACCTCGAGGTAGTCGTCGCTGACGAGCGGCTCGACGCCGTACTTCGCCGCGGCCTCGCGCACGTCGCGCGCGAACTCGCGGCTGTAGGTGCCCAGGCCCACCACCTGGAAGCCCAGTTCCTCGGACGCCACGCGCGCGGCGGCGATGGCGTGCGTGGCGTCGCCGAACACGAACACGCGCTTGCCGGTGAGGTAGGTGCTGTCCACCGAGCGCGAGTACCAGCTGGCGCGCGAGCTGCTGCGCTCGAGCAGCGCGGTGGCGTCGATGCCGGCGAGCTGCGCCACCTCGGCGATGAAGCGCCGCGTGGCGCCCACGCCGATCGGCACGGTCTTGGTGAAGGGCTGGCCGAATGCGCGCTGCAGGTAGCTGGCGGCCTGCGCCGCGATCTCGGGGTAGAGCACGACGTTGAAGTCGGCCTCGTGCAGGCGGGCGATGTCGGCGGCGGAGGCGTCCAGCGGCGCCACCACGTGCACGTCGACGCCGATCTGGCCGAGCAGCCTGGTCACCTCGGCCACGTCGTCGCGGTGACGGAAGCCCAGCGCCGTGGCGCCGAGCAGGTTGCAGCACTTGCGCTCGCGCTGCGGCCGGCGCGGCACGGCCTCTCGGCGCGGGGCCAGCGCGCGCACCAGCTGGTACAGGGTCTCGGAGGCGCCCCAGTTCTCCTTGCGCTGATAGGCGGGCAGCTCCAGCGGCACCACGGGAATGGGCAGCTTCAGGCCCTGGGCCAGGCCGCCGGGGTCGTCCTGGATCAGCTCGGCCGTGCAGCTGGCGCCCACCAGCAGCGCCCTGGGCCGGAAGCGCTCGAAGGCCTCGCGCGTGGCGGTCTTGAACAGTTCGGCAGTGTCGCCGCCCAGGTCGCGCGCCTGGAAGGTGGTGTACGTGACGGGCGGGCGGCGGTCGCGCCGCTCGATCATCGTGAACAGCAGGTCGGCGTAGGTGTCGCCCTGCGGCGCGTGCAGCACGTAGTGCACGTCGGTCAGCGCGGTGGCCACGCGCATGGCGCCCACGTGGGGCGGGCCTTCGTAGGTCCAGAGCGTCAGTTGCATGGGTTCAGGCCGCCGCGCGCGTGGGGTTGGACGGCGCCAGCAGCGCCCGCCGGCGCAGCGGGCGGGCAAAGAGCTCGGCCAGGTCGGCCGCCTGCTCGTAGCCGTGGATCGGTGTGAAGACCAGCTCGATGGCCCACTTGGTGGTCAGGCCCTCGGCCTCCAGCGGGTTGGCCAAGCCCAGGCCGCAGACGGTGATGTCGGGGCGGTCGGCGCGGCAGCGGTCGAGCTGCTGCTCGACGTGCTGGCCTTCGGACAGCCGCGTGCCCGCCGGCAGCAGCGCCAGCTCCTCGGCCATCAGCTCGCGGTGCAGGAACGGTGTGCCGACCTCCAGCAGCTCGGCGCCGAGTTCGCGCGACAGGAAGCGCGCGATCGGGATCTCGAGCTGCGAGTCGGGGAAGAAGAACAGGCGCTGCCCGCCCAGGGACTCGCGCAGCCGAGCCAGCGCCACGGCGGCGCGCTCGCGGGCGCTGGCCGTCACGCGCTCGACCACCGCGGCGTCTACCCCGAAGGCGCCGGCGGCCGCCAGCAGCCAGCCGGTCGTGCCCTCGACGCCGATGGGGAAGGGCGCGCCCACGCGCTGGGCGCCGCGCGATTCCAGCGCGCGCGCCGTGTCGCCCAGGAAGGGCTGGGCCAGCAGGAAGCGCGTGCCCGGGCCCACGGCGGGCAGCGCGTCGCTGCGCCGCGCGGGCAGGAAGCCGATGCGCGCCGGCAGGCCCAGCTGGCCCAGCAGCCGCGCGAGCTGGTCCTCGACGACGTCGGGCAGCGCGCCCACCACCAGCAGCTGCGGCTCGGCCGTGGCGGCCATCACCGGCACCAGCGAGGCCAGGCAGGCGTCCTCGCCCTGCGTGAAGGTGGTCTCGATGCCGCTGCCGCTGTAGTTGAGCACGCGCACCCGCGGCAGGAACTGCGCGCTCAGGCGCTCGGCGGCACGGTGCAGGTCGAGCTTGATGACCTCGCTGGGGCAGCTGCCCACCAGGAAAAGGGTCTTGATGTCGGGCCGGCGCTCCAGCAGCCGGGCGACGACGCGGTCGAGCTCGTCGTTGGCATCGGCCAGGCCCGCCAGGTCGCGCTCGTCGAGGATGGCGGTGGCAAAGCGCGGCTCGGCGAAGATCATCACGCCGGCGGCGCTCTGGATGAGGTGCGCGCAGGTGCGCGAGCCCACCACCAGGAAGAAGGCGTCCTGGATCTTGCGGTGCAGCCAGACGATGCCCGTGAGGCCGCAGAACACCTCGTGCTGGCCGCGCTCGCGCAGCACCGGCGCGGTGCTGCAGCCGCTGGAGGCCGGGTGCAGGGGAATCACGCTGGCGGCGTTCATGCGGGCACCCCTTGTTGCTCGGCCGCGTCGGCGTCGCGGGCGGCCAGCCGCGCCGCGCGCAGCTTCAGCACGAACTGAGTGGCGTTGATGACGTAGGCCGCGTAGGCCGCCAGCGCCAGCAGCATCAGCGCCCGCGGGCCCAGCCAGCCGCCGAACAGCGCCGCGAGGTAGGCCGTGTGCAGCGCCAGCACCAGCATGCTGAAGACGTCTTCCCAGAAGAAGGGCTCGGCGAACAGGTAGACGCCGAACACCACCTTCTCCCAGATGCAGCCGGTGACCATGATCGTGTACAGCAGCAGCGTCTTCAGCACCACCGAGGCGGTGGCGATGTCGTAGCCGCTGCCGGTGGCCAGGTAGCGCATTACCAGCACCAGGCTGGCGGCGAACACCAGGAACTGCAGCGGCGCAAGCAGGCCCTGCACGAGGGTCCACGCCGATGCGTCACGCCGGCGCCGCTGCTCCGGGGTGTACAGCGGGATCCGGTGGGCGGGGGCTCGGGTGGGGGCGGGCATCGTCGGCTCGGTGGCGGGGCGCAGGTCCCGGGTCAGTCCCGTTGGCTCGGGGATGCAGGCAGCCTAGGTGTTCGTCGGATGAATGTCAATCGAGATAGACGTAAACTAGCATTGACACTCGAAGAGCGCGACCATCAGGGCCCTGGCCGCTGCAGTCCGGGCGGCCGGACCACGAACACCCACGACGACCGTGACCGCGTGCGCAGCGCGGCACCCGACCCACGAGGACATGGTGGATGAGTGCGACTGGACGGGGTGATTGCGCCTTGCCCCGGGGCTTGATGCGGCGCGCGCCCGCGGGCGAGGGTCCTGCCCTCTTTGACCGCAGGCCGCACGCGGTGTACAAGAGGACTTGTTGCAGTGCTCGGCCCGGAACGCGGGTCCGGGCCGGGAGTTCCGGGCCGACCAAGGCCCCGCCGGGCTGTCCTGCCGGGTTGGGGAGGGCCGGCGGGCCCTGGTCGGACACGCGGCCGTCGTCTCCCCAGGCGGCGGTGGCGGCGGTGAGGAGGTACCCAACATGCGGCCCAACCCGACCCCTCGGTCCGACCCTTCGTGCTCGCCCGAGCCGGCCGCCTGGCCGCCGACTGCCGACGCTGCGCTCGCAGGGCGCCTGGATGCCGACTTGAGCACCGTGCGCATGCGCGTCTCGCGCCTCACCCACACGCTGGAGACCGACGTCATCCCGCGGCTCGTTCGCCAGCACCGCGAGGCGCAGGGTGCCGACCCTGGGCAGCCTTCGCCGCAGGAACTGACGGCCTTCGTGCAGGCGCTGATCGCCGATGACGACGAGTGCACCGACCACGTCATCCAGGCGCTCCGCCACCGTGGCGTGCCGGTCGGCGCCGTCTACGTCGACCTGCTGGCTCCGGCTGCGCGGGAACTCGGCGCGATGTGGGAGCAGGACCGCGTCGACTTCGCCACTGCCACCGTCAGCCTGGGACGGCTGCAGCGGCTGATGCGGCAGCTGAGCCCCGATTTCGGCCGCGAGGTCGAGCATCCTTTCCACGGACGCCGGGTGCTGCTGACGCAGCCCGAGTCCGAGCAGCACATGTTCGGCCTGTCGATGGTGGCGGAGTTCTTCCGCCGCGAGGGCTGGGACGTGCTCGGTGGCGTTGCCGGCGTCGGCGTGGAGGCCGTGGCCTGGGTCCGGCGCGACTGGTTCGACGTGGTCGGCTTTTCCATCGGCAGCGAGGTCGGTTTGCCCTGGCTGCGAGATACCATCGCAGCCGTGCGTCTGGCCTCCCGCAATCCCTCGCTGGTCGTCCTGGTGGGCGGCCCGCTGTTTTCGCTTTACCCCGAGCGGGTGGACGAGGTCGGTGCCGACGCCACGACCGACGGCCGCAGTGCCCCCGCCCTGGCGGAGTCGCTGGTGTCGCAACGCGTGCAGAAGCAGTCCGGGGCTGCACGCATGACCTGAACGATGTCTTAACCCGGGAGAAGGCCCCTTGAGCTTGGGACTGATCCGCCGCCGCGCACCGAAAGACCTCGAATGAGGCGCGCGACGGCGAGGAAGCAGGACCTCATCGCGGAAATCGACGTCGGCGCGGCCAACCGCCTCCTGGGCACCGCCAGTGATGTCGTGCTCGTGCTCGACCGCGACGCCGTCGTGCTGGATCTCCACGTGCCCGATCCCCAGCTGGCCCAGCTGCTCGGCGAGGGCTGGCGGGGGCGTCCGTGGCGCGAACTCGTCACGGTCGAGGGCCGCGACAAGATCGACGTCCTGCTCGAGGACGCGCGGGCCGGACTGCCCGCGCGCTGGCGGCAGGTCAACCACGCCGTGGCCGGGCGCGACGACATCCCCGTGTCGTACACCGCGCTGGCCCTGGCCGACGAGCCCCCGGGCCCGCGCAAGCCGGCTCTGCTGGCCCTCGGTCGCGACCTGCGTGCCACCGCGCAGCTGCAGCGGCGGCTGGTCGATGCCCAGCAGGCCATGGAGCGCGACTACTGGCGCTTCCGCGAAGCCGAGACGCGCTACCGCGCGCTGTTCCAGACGGCCCCCGAGGCGGTGCTGATCGCGGACGGCGTGTCGCTCAAGGTGCTGGAGGCCAACCCCGCCGCCGAGGCGCTGTTCGGGCGCGGTCCGGGCCGGCTGGCCGGGGTGACGCTCATGGCGCTCTTCGACGCCGCCGCGCAGTCGCGCCTGCAGCCGCTGCTGGCAGCCAGCCGTGGCGGCGTCGTCGATGCGGCCCTGGAGCGCCTGCGTGTGCGGCTGGCCGGCGGTGCGTCAGCGCCGTCCGAGCTCGAGTTCGAGCTTTCGCTGGCGGTGTTCCGGCAGCAGCAGTCGGCCCAGCTGCTGCTGCGCGTGCGCCCCGCCACGCCCGGGCCCGCCAGCACGGGGCGCCGGTCATCCCGAGCCGGCGTGGCGGTCGTGGAAGACCACGCCCACCTGATCGAGGCCTACGAACGCCAGACCGCGGATGCGCTGGCCTTCACCGACGCGCAGGGACGCATCCTGCGCGTCAATGCCGCGTTCGCCGCCCTGGTGCAGCTGCCCAGCCCCGAGGCCGCCCGCGGCGCGCTGCTCGACCGCTGGCTCGGCCGCACCGGCGTCGAGCTCAACGTGCTGCTGACCAACCTGCGCAACACCCCTGTCGTGGCCGCCTTCCCGACGGTGCTGCGGGGCGAGGTCGGCGTGGAGCACGAGGTCGAGGTCTCGGCCACCCGGCTCGATGCCGGCGCCACGCCGGCGCTGGCCTTCGCCCTGCGCGACATCGGCCGCCGAGTCGATGGCGGCGACCGCGGCGTCGCCACGCTGGCGCGCTCGCCCGGCGAGCTCACCGAGCTCGTGGGCCGCGTGCCCATGAAGGACATCGTCGCGGAGACCGCCGAGGTCATCGAGCAGCTGTGCATCGAGACGGCCCTGCAGATGACGCACAACAACCGTGCGCTGGCGGCGCAGTTCCTGGGGCTGTCGCGCCAGAGCCTGTACGTCAAGCTACGCCGCTACGGCCTGGCCTCCGGCGAAGCGGGGGGCGAAGGTGACGACTAGGCGCAGCCGGCCCTGGCCCGAGGTCGGGCACGGGCGGTCAACCCGATACAGTCAAGTTGAATTGACGCGTCAGCTGTAAATTAGGATTGACGTTTTCGGGGCCAGGGCTCACCATGCCGTCATGGCCTTGCCCGCGCCCTCGGCGGTTGCCGAACTGCTCAAGCCGATCACCTGGTTCCCACCGATGTGGGCCTTCGGGTGCGGTGTCGTCGCCTCGGGGCAGCCGCTCGATGGCCGGCTGGGCCTGGTTCTGGCCGGCGTGCTGCTGGCCGGGCCCGCCGTGTGCGCCACGAGCCAGGCGGTCAACGACTGGTTCGATCGCCACGTCGATGCCATCAACGAGCCCCACCGCCCCATCCCTTCGGGCCGCATGCCGGGCCGCTGGGGGCTCTACGTCGCCGTCGTCTGGACCGTGCTGTCGCTGCTGCTGTCCACGGTGCTCGGGCCCTGGGGCTTCGGCGCGGCGGTCGTGGGCCTGTTGCTCGCGTGGGCCTACAGCGCGCCGCCGCTGCGCCTGAAGCGCAACGGCTGGTGGGGCAACGCGGCCTGCGGCATCAGCTACGAGGGGCTGGCCTGGGTCACGGGAGCGGCCGTGATGGCTGGCGGCGCGATGCCCGACCTGCGCTCGCTGATCCTGGCTGCGCTCTACAGCGCCGGGGCGCACGGCATCATGACGCTCAACGACTTCAAGTCCATCGCGGGCGACCGCAGGATGGGCATCGCCTCGCTGCCGGTGCAGCTGGGCCCGCGTCGCGCCGCCATCGCCGCGGCAGGCACCATGGTGCTGTCGCAGGCGCTGGTCATCGCGATGCTGCTTGACTGGGGTCGCCCCTGGCACGCCGCGGCCATCGGCGCTCTGGTGGCAGCGCAGTTGCTGATGGCGCGCCGCTTCGTGGCCGCTCCGGTGGAGCGGGCGGTCTGGTTCAGCGGCCTGGGCGTCACGCTGTTCGTGGCGGGCATGCTGGTGAGCGCTTTCGCGCTGCGCGGGCTGTGAGCTGGTTCGCCATCTTCCGGATGGGCCTGGTGCAGCTGGCGCTGGGGGCCATCGTCGTGCTCACCACCTCCACGCTCAACCGCGTGATGGTGGTGGAGCTGCAGCTGGCGGCCCTGGTGCCGGGCCTGATGGTGGCGCTGCACTACGCGGTGCAGCTCACGCGGCCGCGCATGGGCTTCGGTTCCGACAGCGGCGGCCACCGCACACCCTGGATCGTCGGCGGCATGGCGGTGCTGGCGCTGGGCGGCTTCGGTGCCGCCGTCGGCACGGCCTGGGCCGCCACGGCCCCCGCCGCCGGACTGCTGCTGGCGGCAGGCAGCTTCGTGCTCGTGGGCCTGGGCGTGTCGGCCACCGGCACCTCGGTGCTGGCGCTGCTGGCCACGCGCGTGCCGCCCGAGCGCCGCGCAGGCGCAGCCACTCTGGTGTGGGTGATGATGATCACGGGCCTGGCGGGCAGTGCCGGGCTGTCGGGCCACTTCCTCGACCCCTACAGCCCGGAGCGGCTGGTGCAGGTGTCGGGCGTGGTGTCGGCCGTGGCGCTGGCCGTGGCGCTGGTGGCCATCGCGGGGGTCGAGCGCGCCGCCGTGCGCGTGACCGCCCCCAGCCAGGACCGGCCGCCGTTCCGGGCCGCGCTCGCCGAGGTCTGGCGCGAACCCGACGCACGCCGCTTCACGGTCTTCGTGCTCGTGTCCATGCTCGCCTACAGCGCGCAGGACCTCATCCTCGAGCCGTTTGCCGGCATACGCTTCGGCTTCTCGCCCGGCGAGAGCACGCAGCTCTCGGGGCTGCAGCACGGCGGCACGCTGGCCGGCATGCTGCTGGCCGCGATGGCCGGGCGGCGCGTGGCCGGCGTGTCGCTGGGCTCGCTCCGGCACTGGATCCTCGGCGGCTGCCTGGCCTCGGCGCTCGCGCTGGCCGGGCTGGTCGCGGGGGCGGTGCTGGGCCCCGGATGGCCGCTGCGCGCCAACGTGTTCCTGCTCGGCGTGGCCAATGGCGCGTTCTCGATCGCCGCCATCGGCTCGATGATGGCCCTGGCCGGGCAGGGCCGCGAGTCGCGCGAGGGCACCCGCATGGGCCTGTGGGGCGCTGCGCAGGCCTTGGGCTTCGCGGTGGGTGGCGTCGCCGGCACCGCGGCCAGCGACCTCGCGCGCTGGGCGCTGGGCTCGCAGGTGGCGGCCTACGGCCTGGTGTTCGCCGTCGAGGCGGCACTGTTCGTCACCGCCGCCCTGCTTGCCCTCCGCATCGCGATGCCCAGGCCGGCGGCCGCCGCTGCACCGCGCCCCGCACCCACAGCACGCGCGTCGCCGCGCGCAGGAGGAACCGCATGAACGCATCGCAACGCGATCCGCACACCTACGACGCGGTCGTCGTCGGCGGCGGGCCTGCCGGCGCCACGGCGGCTCACGACCTAGCCCGGCAGGGGCTGAGCGTGCTGCTGCTCGACCGCGCCGGCCGCACCAAGCCCTGCGGCGGGGCCATCCCGCCGCGGCTGATCAAGGACTTCGAGATTCCCGACCAGCTGCTCGTGGCCAAGGCGCGCTGCGCCCGCATGGTGTCGCCGTCCGACCAGCGCGTGGACATCCCCATCGAAGGCGGCTTCGTGGGCATGGTCGACCGCGACGTCTTCGACGAATGGCTGCGCGAGCGAGCCGCGGGCGCCGGCGCCGTGCGCCGCCGCGGCCGCTACACCGGGCTGACGCGCGACATGGACGGCACCGCCGTCGTTCACTTCGAGACGGATGCCCGCGCCGTGGGCGAAGGCGGCCCGCAGGGCCCGGCGCGCGCCCAGGTGCGTGCGCGCTGTGTCATCGGCGCCGACGGCGCCCGCAGCGAGGTGGCGCGCCAGAACGTACCCGATGCCGACCGCACCAGCTACGTCTTCGCGTACCACGAGATCGTCGCCAGGCCCGCGAGCCCGCCCGCCGGCTACGACCCCAGCCGCTGCGACGTCGTCTACCGCGGTGAGCTCTCGCCCGACTTCTACGGCTGGGTGTTCCCGCACGGCGACACGCTGTCCATCGGCACCGGCAGTGCCGACAAGGGCTTTTCGCTGCGCAACGCCACGGCCAAGCTGCGCGCTGCCAGCGGGCTGGACACCGCGGCCACGCTGCGCCGCGAGGGCGCGCCCATCCCGATGAAGCCGCTGCCGCGCTGGGACAACGGGCGCGACGTGGTGCTGGCCGGCGACGCCGCCGGTGTCGTCGCCCCGGCCTCGGGCGAGGGCATCTACTACGCGATGACGGGCGGCCGCCTGGCTGCCGAAGCGGCGGCCGAGTTCCTGCGCACCGGCCAGGCCGGCGCGCAGAAGCTCGCGCGCAAGCGCTTCATGCGCGAGCACGGCACCGTGTTCTGGGTGCTGGGCATCATGCAGCGCTTCTGGTACGTGAACGACAAGCGCCGCGAGCGCTTCGTC
>JBKDQY010000232.1:0-3248 GCA_046341655.1 Betaproteobacteria bacterium
CAGCACATGTACGTCGACAACGCCGCGATGCAGCTGGTGAAGGCGCCGAAGGCCTTCGACGTGGTCGTCACCGGCAACATGTTCGGCGACATCCTGTCGGACGAGGCCGCGATGCTCACCGGCAGCATCGGCATGCTGCCCAGCGCCAGCCTCGACAAGAACGGCAAGGGCCTTTACGAGCCCAGCCACGGCAGCGCGCCCGACATCGCCGGTAAGGGTGTTGCAAACCCGCTGGCTACAATCCTGTCTGCTGCCATAATGCTCCGCTACTCGCTCCAACAGCCGGATGCCGCCGACCGCATCGACACCGCCGTCAAGGCCGTGCTCGCGGCGGGCCTGCGCACGCCCGACATCTGGAGCGAGGGAACCACCAAGGTGGGCACGCGCGAGATGGGTGATGCCGTGGTTGCGGCCATCACCGGCAAGACGATCACCAAGACCACCTAGGTCCCGCTTCGTCTCGCCCCCACACCTGGACCCCGGCGAAACGAGCCGGGAACACCCAGGGGTCCGGAACTCTCGGAACAGGCAATCAAGATGGCACTCTCTTCCACCCCCGTGGTCGGCCTCGTCGGCTGGCGTGGCATGGTCGGCTCGGTCCTGATGGACCGCATGCAGGCCGAAGGCGACTTCGCGCTCATCGAGCCGATCTTCTTCAGCACCAGCAACGCCGGCGGCGCCGCGCCGAGCCAGGCCAGGAACGAGCAGCGGCTCTTCGACGCCAACGACATCGCGGCGCTCAAGCGCTGCGACGTCGTCATCACCTGCCAGGGCGGCGACTACACCAAGGCCGTCTACCCGCAGCTGCGCGCCGCCGGCTGGAAGGGCTACTGGATCGACGCCGCCAAGACGCTGCGCATGAACGACGACGCGGTCATCGTCCTCGACCCCGTCAACCTGCCCGTCATCCGCAGCGCGCTGGCGCGAGGCGTCAAGGACTACATCGGCGGGAACTGCACCGTCAGCTGCATGCTGATGGGCCTGGGGGCGCTGTTCAAGGCCGACCTCGTGGAGTGGATGACGGCCACCACCTACCAGGCCGCCAGCGGCGGCGGCGCGCAGCACATGCGCGAGCTGCTCACGCAGTACGGCACGCTCAACGCCGCCGTGAAGCCGCTGCTCGACGACCCGGCCAGCGCCATCCTCGAGATCGACCGCCAGGTGGCCGCCACGCAGCGCGGGCTGAGCGCCGAGGAGACGAAGAACTTCATGGTGCCGCTGGGCGGCAGCCTGATCCCCTGGATCGACACCGACCGCGGCGACGGCACCAGCCTCGAGGAGTGGAAGGGCGGCGCCGAGACCAACAAGATCCTCGGCCGCGGCCCGGGCTTTGCCGGCACCACCGCGGTGCCGATCGACAGCCTGTGCGTGCGCGTCGGCGCCATGCGCTGCCACAGCCAGAGCCTGACCATCAAGCTGAGGAAGAACGTGCCGCTGGCCGATGTGGAACAGATGATCCGCGCCGACAACGAGTGGGTGCGCTTCGTGCCCAACACCCGCGAGGCCACGGTGCGCGGCCTCACGCCGGTGGCCGTGACGGGCACGATGGACATCGCGGTGGGCCGGGTGCGCAAGCTCGCGCTGGGCGACGATTACCTGGGTGCTTTCACCATAGGCGACCAGCTGCTGTGGGGCGCGGCGGAGCCGCTGCGGCGGATGTTGCGCATCCTGCTGCAGGCCTGAACCGGCATGGCCGCCTGCCGTTGCCCGACGGCAACGGCGGGTGAAACCCGTGAAACAAAGGCTGGAAGGGGCGTAAATGTCAGGCTGTGTGTGAGCTTCGGCTCCTATATGCTTGATATCGTTGCGTTTTGCCGAAACATGGCACCGGGTGTCGGGCACCCGGCGTCATGTCGTTTTCTCAGACGCACCACGAAGCAGGGCTGCCCATGCAGGGAAGAGCGGCCCGTTGGCCTGGGGGATCCGCCTTGAATCAACGCTCGAAGTCCACGGCGCAGTTCGCGCTCCGAGGCATCGCCGTCGCCGTAGCCTGCCTGTGGGGCAGCCAGGCGTGGGCCCTGGGTCTGGGGCGTTTGCAGGTGCAGTCTGCGCTGGGCGAGACGCTGCGCGCCGAGATCGAGGTCACCAGCATCACGGCCGAGGAGGCCGCATCGCTGCGCCTGCGCGTGGCGCCTCCCGATGTCTACCGGGCCACGGGCGTGGAGTACAACGCCACGCTGCCGGGCACCACGGTGCAACTGGTGCAGCGCGGCAGCCGACAGGTGCTGCAGGTGCGCAGCGACCGCGCGGTGCTCGAGCCCTTCGTCGACCTGATCGTCGAGGCCACCTGGGCCAGCGGCCGGCTGGTGCGCGAGTACACGATGCTGTTCGACCCGCCGCAGGCCCGTCCGGCCGCGGCGCCGGCAGCCGAGACGGCGCCCGTGGTGTCGCCCGCGCCGGCCACGGGCACGCCCCTGGCTCCGCCCCCCGCCGCGCCGGCCTCGCCGCCGGCCCCGCTGGCCGCCGCGCCGCGAGCCACGGCTCCTGCCCCAGCCCCCCGCCCCGTCGGCTGCCCCGCGTGCGGCCGCCCCAGCGGCAGCGCCCGCGCCTGCTGCGCCCGCGGCCGCGTCGGCTGCCCAGGGCGGCAACACGGTGCGCGTGGCCAGCGGCGATTCGCTGTCGCGCATCGCCGGGCGCACCGCGCCGTCCGGGGTCTCGCTCGACCAGATGCTGGTGTCGCTGTTCCGTGCCAACCCGCAAGCCTTCGTCGGCGAAAACATGAACCGGCTCAAGGCGGGCAGTGTGCTCACCGTGCCGTCGGCCGCGGAAGCGGGCGCCATTCCGGCCGCCGAGGCGCGCGAGGTCATCGTGGCGCAGAGCGCCGATTTCGGCGCTTACCGTCAGCGTCTGGCCCAGGGCGTGACCGCCGCGCCCGTGGAGGCGCCCGCGCGCCGCGCCGCCGGCCAGGTGAAGGCGCAGGTCGAGGACCGCAGCAAGGGCGCTGCCGCCACGCCCGAGCGCCTGATCCTGTCGCAGGGGGGCGTCAAGTCCACGTCGCCCGAGGCGCAGGTGTCCAAGCAGACCGAGCGCAAGGACGCCAACACCCGCATCGCCGAACTGTCGCGCAACGTCGATGAACTGAAGAAGCTGCAGCAGGGCGCCACCGCGCCGGCGGCTCCGGCTCCGGCGCCCACCCCGGCGGCGGCTCCTGCCCCTGCCCCGGCCGCGCCGGCCCCCACCGTGGTGGCCGCCGCGCCGCCGACACCCGCCCCGGCGCCGGCGCCGGCCCGGGCGGCCACTGCGCCGGC
>JBKDQY010000233.1:0-10184 GCA_046341655.1 Betaproteobacteria bacterium
GAAGAAGGACAGGCTGATGTCCTTGAGGATCTGCCGCTTCGGCGGCACGATCTTGCCGACGCGGTTCATCGTGAAAACGTACTGGGCCATGGGCTTGTCTCGGGTGAAGGCGGCAACTGCGCCGGATTATCCCCGCAGCCCAGGCGGAGTCGTCCGCTGCTGCGCGCCTACAATGCGCGCATCGTCGCGGCATCCAGTCATCGCGACGCCGTCGATCCGCGACGCTGCCTCAGACCCTCGCGCCTACCCGACTGGTGCACCCGCAACGGGTGACAGCAGGCCGCGACCCTGGCCCCCTGGCGGGGCCCATCACGATGCATTTCACCGATCTCGGCCTGGCCGAGCCGCTCCTGCGCGCCGTTCGCGACCAGGGCTACGACACCCCGACGCCCATCCAGGCCCAGGCCATCCCGGCCGTGCTCAAGGGCGGCGACCTCATGGCGGGCGCGCAGACGGGCACCGGCAAGACCGCCGGCTTCACGCTGCCCATGCTGCACCGCCTGGCGGCCCAGCCCCCGAAGAGGGACGCCCGCGGCCGCACCGCCATCCGCGCCCTCGTGCTGACGCCCACGCGCGAGCTGGCCGCGCAGGTGGAGGAGAGCGTGCGCACCTACGGCAAGTACCTGCCGCTCACCAGCATGGTCATGTTCGGCGGCGTGGGCATGCAGCCGCAGGTCGACCGCCTGAAGAAGGGCGTCGACATCCTGGTGGCCACCCCCGGCCGTCTGCTCGACCACCACCAGCAGGGCACGCTGGACCTGCGGCACGTGGAGATCTTCGTCCTCGACGAGGCCGACCGCATGCTCGACATGGGCTTCATCCACGACATCAAGAAGGTGCTCGCGGTGCTGCCGGCGCACAAGCAGAGCCTGCTGTTCAGCGCCACCTTCTCCGACGACATCAAGGCGCTGGCCGACCGACTGCTCAACCAGCCGGCGCTGATCGAGGTGGCGCGCCGCAACGCCACGGCCGACACCATCGCGCAGAAGATCCACCCGGTGGGCCGCGAGAAGAAGAAGGCGCTGCTGGCCCACCTCATCAAGCAGGGCGACTGGCACCAGGTGCTGGTGTTCACGCGCATGAAGCACGGTGCCAACCGGCTGACGGAGTTCCTCAACGACGAGGGCATCAGCGCGATGGCCATCCACGGCAACAAGAGCCAGGGCGCGCGCACCAAGGCGCTGGCCGACTTCAAGAGCGGCGAGCTGCGGGTGCTGGTGGCCACCGACATCGCCGCGCGCGGCATCGACATCGACCAGCTGCCGCACGTGGTGAACTTCGAGATGCCCAACGTGCCGGAGGACTACGTGCACCGCATCGGCCGCACCGGCCGTGCCGGCGCGCGGGGCGAGGCGATCTCGCTGGTGTGCCTGGACGAGGAGATCTTCCTGCGCGACATCGAGAAGCTCATCAGGCGCAGCATCCCGCGCGAGGCGATCCCCGGCTTCGAGGCGCCGGCCGACGAGCGCGCCGAGCCCATCGTGCTCGGCCGCATGACCATCGGCATCGGCGGTACGCGTCGCGGTGGTGGCGGGGGCGGGGGCGGGGGCCGTGGGGGCCGCCCTGGGAGTGGCGGCGCACCGCACCGGCCCTCGTCGGCGCCACAGGCGCCGCGCGCCGGCTCCCCGGCACGTGGCGGCCGGACTGGCGGGCCCTCGCGCCCCGGCGGCAGCTCCGGCGGCCCGCGCCGCTGAGCCTGCCGCGGCGCACTCAGCGCGGCGGCGTGCCCGGGTTGTAGCCCGGCGGCAGCACGAGGCGGATGGCCGGGTCGCGTGGCGCGCGCTCGCGGAAGGCCGCCACCTCGCGCTGCAGCGCGGCCGTCATCTCCTCGAAGGCCTTCTCGAACGACGTGGTCCTCGCGGCGCGCGAACGCTCGGCGAAGCCCACCCAGGTGGCCTCGCCCTTCACGGTGGAGCGTCCGCCGGCGTGCATCAGCAGCCGGCGGCTCTTCACGTCGAAAACCGACACATCCAGCGCGGTGAGGATGTCGTACTGGTCGCCCTCCACCAGGTAGGCGCCCACGCCCGTCCAGTACAGGAACGACCAGCGGTTGGCGCCGGCGTGCTGCACCTGGTCGAAGGACACCAGCACCATGACGTCCAGGCGCAGCAGGGCCGCCACCCGGTCGAGGTTCTCGAAGCCGCCGCCCGTCTGCAGGAAGGTCGAGGGCACGATCTCGATCTCGCGGATGAAGGGGTAGTCGCGGAAGGCCGTGCGCACGCGCTCGGCCAGGCGCTGTCGCTCGGCCTCCGCCAGCCGAAACACGGCGTCCGAGGTGTCGGGCACGAACGCGATGCCGACGCGGAAGGGCACGTTCAGCACCGTCTGCACCTCGGGCTGGGCCGAGGGCGGCTCCTTGCCGGGGTACAGGAAGGCCAGCAGCGAGGCGACCTGTCGCTGCTGCGACTTGGTGTCCATCGCGGCGCAGGCCCCCAGCAGGCCGGCGGGCGCCAGCAGGGCGGCCAGCGTGACGAGGCGCCGGCGGTCGGCCGGGGTCGGGGGCAGGGTGGGCGTGTTCATCGAGGCATGCTAGGCCCGGGGCCGGATGCTGGCCAGCGGTCTGTCGCCGGACTATGATCCAGGTCAAGTCCAGCACCGGATGATCCTGCCCGACATGAGCGCCGTCCTCGCCCCGCACGACGCAGGCCCCGCACCCGTGAGCCCAGAGCGCATGGCCGCGGCCGGCCTGCGCGCCTTCGCGCGCATGGCCCAGGCTTGGGATCTCTCGGTCGAGGAGCAACTGGCCCTGCTGGGCCGGCCGCCGCGCTCCACCTACTTCGCGTGGCGCAAGGCACCCGAGCGCGCGCAGCTGTCGCGCGACACGCTGGAGCGCCTGTCCAACCTGCTGGGCATCTGGAAGAGCCTGCAGATCCTGCTGCCCGACGCGGCGGCAGCCGACGCCTGGCTGCGCCGGCCCAACGTCGCCGCGCCGTTCGGCGGCCGCAGCGCGCTGCAGCGCATGCTGGCCGGCAACGTGAGCGACCTGCACCTCGTGCGCCGCTACCTCGACGGCGTGCGCGGCGGGGGCTGGTCCTGAGCGTCGCCGCGACCGGTCCCGCCGTCCGCCGCATCCGCTGGCCCGGGGCCTGCCGCATCGTACCGACGCGGCACCCGTCGGAGAATCTCTTCGACCGCGTCGCCGACGAGGCCGACTTCGACGCCCTGTACGCGCTGGAGGCGATGACCAACGAGCGCGCCCGCGACGCGCTCGGCGAGGTCGAGCGCGTGCCGCGCCCGCACCGCCGCTACGGGCCCGGCAGCGGCCCCATCATGGCCGCCTTCACGCACGTCAACACCGAGGGCAGCCGCTTCTCGGCCGGCGAGTGGGGCATGTTCTATGCCGCGAAGGAACGCGACACCGCGGTGGCTGAGACGCGCTTCCACCACGCCCGTTTCCTGGCCGCCACGCGGCAAGGCCCGCTGCACCTGCCGATGCGGCTGCTGAGCGTGGCCATCGACGCGAAGTTGCACGACCTGCGTCCCGCCGGCGTGGTGCCGCAGGCGGTGTTCGACCCGGCCGACTACGCCGCGGCGCGTGCCCTCGGCGCGCACCTGCGCGGTGCCGGCTCCGAGGGCGTGGTCTACCGAAGCGTGCGCGCGCCCCGGGGCCAGTGCGCCGGCCTGTTCACGCCGCGTGGCGCCAGCCGCTGCGTGCACGCGGCCATCCTGCTGTACGCCTGGGACGGCGAGCGCTTCACCGACGTCTACGAGAAGACGGCATGACCGGGGCAGGGCACGATCGCTTCGACCGGCTGGACGCGCTGCGCGCCGTCGCCATCCTGTGGATGGCGCTGTTCCACTTCCTGTTCGACCTCAACCACTTCGGCTACCTGCAGCCGTGGCAGAACTTCCACCACGACCTGCCCTGGGTGGCGCAGCGCACGGTCATCGTCAGCCTCTTCCTGTTCTGCGCCGGCCTCGGGGTGGCCGTGGCGCAGGCCCAGGGCCAGGGCTGGGCCCGTTTCTGGCGCCGCTGGGCGCAGGTGGCGGGCTGCGCGGTGCTGGTGAGCATCGGCTCGAGCCTGATGTTCCCGCGCAGCTTCATCTTCTTCGGCGTGCTGCACGGCATCGCGGTGATGCTGGTGGTGGCGAGGCTGGCGGCGCCGCTGCGGGCCTGGCTGTGGCCGCTGGGCGCGCTGGCGCTGGCCTTGCCGTGGCTGCTGCAGTTCGAGGCCTTCAACGCCCGGCCGCTGGCCTGGACGGGGCTGATCACGCGCAAGCCGGTGACGGAGGACTTCGTGCCCGTGCTGCCCTGGCTGGGCGTGATGCTGTGGGGCGTGGCGGCGGGGCAGGGGCTGCTGGCGCACGGTCGCGGCGTGCTCGCCGGCCCTCTGGCCGCGCCGCTGCGGCCGCTGGCGGTGCTGGGCCGCTGGAGCCTGAGCTTCTACATGCTGCACCAGCCGGTGTTCATCGGCGGCATCCTGGCCGGGCGCGCGCTCGGGTGGTGGTGAAATCGCGCCGATGAACAAGCCCGCCGCCCGGCACGTCCTCTTCGGCTTCCACGCCGTCACCGTGCGCCTGAAGACGGCACCGGAGACGGTGGACGAGGTGCACGTCGATGCCACGCGGCGCGATGCCCGCATGCGCCAGTTCCGCGAGCGCGCGGCTGCCGCCGGCGTGCGCGTGATCGACAGCGACGCCGCCCGCCTGGCCCAGCTCGTGGGCAACCTGCGCCACCAGGGCGTGGCAGCGCGCTGCACCGCGCTGGCGCCGAAGCACTCGCTCGACGAGGTACTCGACGACGCCGAGGGCGCCCCGCTGGTGCTGGTGCTCGACGGCGTGACCGACCCGCACAACCTCGGCGCCTGCCTGCGCGTGGCCGACGGTGCCGGCGCGCACGCCGTGGTGGCGCCCAAGGACCACGCCGTGGGCCTGAACGCCACGGTGGCCAAGGTGGCCAGCGGCGCCGCCGAGACGGTGCCCTACCTCATGGTGACCAACCTCGCGCGCACGCTCGGCGAGCTCAAGGAACGCGACATCCGCGTCATCGGCACCAGCGACGACGCCGCGCTCACGCTGTACGAGGTCGACCTCTCCGGCCCCGTGGCGCTGGTGCTGGGGGCCGAGGGCGCCGGCCTGCGCCAGCTCACGCGCAAGACCTGCGACGAACTCGTGCGCATCCCGATGGCCGGCGCGGTGGAGAGCCTCAACGTCAGCGTTGCCGCGGGTGTGTGCCTGTACGAGGCCGCCCGGCAGCGGCGGATGCCCCGCGCGGGTTGAGCCGAACCGACCCTCAGCGCGGGCGCTGCCGCGCGAGGGCCTGCTGCAGCGCCGCGGCCACCGCCTCGCGATAAGCCGGGAAGCGCGCGACGTCGTCGTGCCGCGCTCCGGCCACCTCCACCAGCGTCGACGCCGGCCGCAGCGCCTTCAGCCGCCGGGCGTGCGAGACGTCGATCAACCGGTCCTCGGTGCCGTGCAGCATCAGCACCGGCGTCCTCACGCGCACCAGGGCGGCGGCGGTGTCCAGCGGGTAGCGCAGCACGGCCCGGGGGACCCACGGGTAGTGCTCCTCGGCCAGCGTCGCCATGCTCAGGTAGGGCGAGCCCAGGATCGTGAGCTCGGGCTGGATCTCGGCCGCCAGCACCGCCGCCAGCCCCGTGCCCAAGGAGCGACCGTAGAACACGCGCAGCCTGCCGTGGTAGGCGCCCGCCACGGCCTGCCAGGCGGCGCGCACGTCGGCGTGCAGCTGCGCCTCGCTGGTGATGCAGCACGGGCTCTTGCCGTAGCCGCGGTAGTCGATCATGACGAGGTCGAGGTTGGCGCGGCGGTAGGTGTCGAGGTTGCCGAACCAGCCCTCCAGGCTGCCGCCGTTGCCGTGCAGGAAGAACACCACGCCGTCGGGCGCGGGCAGCTTCAGGTGCAGGGCGTTCAGGCGGCCGCCATCGCCGCCCGGCACCTCGATCCAGCTTTCGGGCACGTCGGGGCCCTTGTCGAACACCCAGTCGGCCGGCAGCGTGTGCGGGCGGAAGATCAGCCATTCCTGCCGGAACCACAGCGCCGCCACGAGGCCGGCCCACGCGAGCGCCGCCACCAGCGTCCAGACGGCCAGCCAGCGCAGCGCGGCCCTCGTCACACCCACCCCAGCGCCCCGGCCAGGGCCCCGGCGCCGAGGGCCCACATGGGGTTGCGCTTCGTGCGCAGCATCAGCCACAGCGTGCCCGCCACCAGCAGCCAGGCCACGGGCGAGCGCGCATTGGGCTGCAGCAGCACGGCGCCGGTGGCCAGCAGCAGACCGATGGTCAGCGGCGCCAGCCCCGCCGTGAAGGCGCGCACGCCGCGCGCGTGGCGGTAGCGCTCGCCGAAGCGCCCGGCGCCGACGGCCAGCAGCGCCGACGGCAGTAGCGAGCCCGCCATCGTGGCCGCCACGCCGGCCAGCCCGCCGACGCTGTAGCCGATGGCGGCCACGAACAACACGTTGGGCCCCGGCATGGCCTGCCCGATGGCGATGCAGTCGTTGAACTGCACCGGCGTGAGCCAGCCCTCCTGCGCCACCACCAGGCGCTGCATCTCGCTGACGGTGGTGATGGCGCCGCCGATGGCCACCAGCGACAGGGCCGTGAAGTGCAGGAACAGACGCCACCACTCGGCGGCACCGATGCCCACGGGGCCCCACAGCAAGGTCTGCAAGGCGTCGCCCGGACCGCTCACGCCGCCTTCCCCAGTCGCCAGGCTGCCCACGCGATGCCCGGCGCGCCCAGCGCCAGCACCACCAGCGGCAGCGGCCATCGCAGCACGGCGATCGCCGCCACGGTGGCCGCCACGAAGGCGAAGGCCCCGGCGCGCCCCAGCGGGTTCGAGCGCAGCCCCGGCGCCAGCCGGATGGCCGTGGCGAGCACCAGGCCTGCCGCGACCACGCCCATGCCGCGCAGCGCGCCGCCCACGGCCGGCACCTCGCCCAGCCCGAGTGCTGCCATCGTGGCGGCCAGCACCAGCAGCAGAGGCAGCAGCAGCATGCCGCTGCTGGCCGCCAGCGCGCCGCGCCAACCGAAGCAGCGGTCGCCGTAGATCAGCCCCAGGTTGACGACGTTGGGCCCGGGCAGCACCTGCGACAGCGACAGCAGCTCGAGGAACTGTTCGCGCGTCAGCCAGCCCAGGCGGTCCACCAGTTCGCGCTGCGCCACGGGCAGCACGCCGCCGAAGCCTTGCATCGCCAGCCGGTTGAAGGCGAGGAACAGCGCCGCCGGCGAGGCCGGCGCGGCCCGGGCGCCCTCAGGCATCGACGCGCCCCACGTCGGCCTTGCGCGCCAGCAGCAGGCTCACGACCAGCGCCGCCGCTACCCAGGCCAGCGCCACGGCCGCCATCGGCCCGTAGCCGCCGGCCGCCAGGATGGCCCCGCCGCCCGCCGCGCCGAGCGCCTGCCCGGCGTAGATGGCCGAGGTGTTGAGCGCCAGCAGGGCCGGGGCCACCGCGGGGGCCGCGGCCGACAGGCGCGCCTGCTGCGCCGAGTTGGTGGAGAAGGTTCCCAGGGCCCAGGGCACCAGCAGCAGCGTGGCCAGTGCCAGCGTGCCGGCCCAGGGCCAGGCCAGGAAGGCCAGCCCGACGCTGACCAAGCCAAGGTTGACGCAGCGTGGCGCGCCCAGCCGCTCGATCCAGCGCGTCAGCAGCACGTTGCCCACCAGCCCGAAGAGGCCGAACCACATGAACAGGAAGCTGATGGCCCCCGCGCTGGCGCCCAGCACGTCGCGGTAGTAGGGCGCCATGTAGCTGAACAGAGTGAACTGCCCGGCGCCGCTGAGCACCGTCACGCCCACCAGCGCCATCAGCCAGGGGTTGCGCAGCACGCGGCCCCAGCCGCCCAGCGACATCGGCGGCGGCTTCACGCCGTCGGGCACGGTGCGCCACACGCCCCAGGCCGCAGCGGCGGCCAGCACGGCCACCAGGGCGAAGGCCCAGCGCCAGCCGAAGCTCTCGCCGATCCAGGCGTGCAGCGGCATGCCCAGCACCGAGGCCAGGCTCCAGCCCAGGAAGATGAAGCTCATGTGGCGGCCGCGCTCGCCCTCGGGCGCCATGACGTTGATGGCCGCGGCCGCCTGCGGCGTGAACACCGCCGCCGCGAGAACGGCCAGCGCGCGCAGCGGCAGCAGCGCCGCGTAGCCCGGCACCAGCGCGCACAGGGCGTGGCCGATCGCGTACCAGGCCAGCGACGCGGTCAGCAGCAGGCGGCGGTCCATGCCGCCCAGCAACATCGCCAGCAGCGGCGCACCGCAGCCCATGGCCACGGCGCCGGCGGTGATGAGCTGCCCGGCGACCGCCGCCGACACCTGCAGCGAGGCCACCAGGCTGTTCAGCGAGCCCGGCACCACCATCACGCCGCAGCCGATGGCGAAGTTGCCGGCCAGCAGCGCCCAGCGCGCCGAACCCAGGCTCATCCTCTCAGCACCTTCAGCGCCTCGGGGTTGACGAGGTTGGTCGGCGTGTTGTGGATGAAGTTGACGACGTTCTCGAATGCCGCGCCGAAGTACAGCTCGTAGCTGTCCTGCTCCACGTAGCCGATGTGCGGCGTGCAGATGGCGTTTTCCAGGCGCAGCAGCGGGTGTCCCTGCAGGATGGGCTCGGTCTCGAAGACGTCAACAGCGGCCATGCCGGGGCGCCCGCGGTTGAGCGCCGCCACCAGCGCGTTTTCCTGCACGAGTTCGGCGCGCGAGGTGTTCACGAACAGCGCGGTCGGCTTCATGCGCGCCAGCGCGTCGAGCGTGACGATGCCGCGCGTGGCCTCCGACAGGCGCAGGTGCAGGCTGAGCACGTCGGAGGCGTCAAAGAAGGCCTCGCAGCTGTCGGCGCTGCCGTGGCCGTCGGCGCGGGCGCGCTCGCGCGACAGCTCGCTGCCCCACACGAGAACCTGCATGCCGAAGGCGCGGCCGTAGCCGGCCACGAGGCGGCCGATCCTGCCGTAGCCCCAGATGCCCAGCGTCTTGCCCCGCAGCACCATGCCGATGCCGAAGTTGGCGGGCATCGACGCCGCCTTCAGGCCGCTCTGCTGCCAGGCGCCGTGCTTGAGGTTGCCGATGTACTGCGGCAGCCGCCGCATGGCGGCCATGATCAGCGCCCAGGTCAGCTCGGCCGGCGCCACTGGCGAGCCGGTGCCTTCGGCCACCGCGATGCCCAGCCGGGTGGCGGCCTCGACGTCGATGTGGCTGCCGACGCGCCCGGTCTGCGAGATCAGCTTCAGCCGCGGCAACTTCTCGAGCAGAGCGCGCGGGAACTGCGTGCGCTCGCGGATCAGCACCAGCACGTCGGCGTCGCGCAGCCGCACGCCGAGCTGCCCCGTGCCCTTGACGGTGTTGGTGTACACCTTGGCGTTGTACGGTTCCAGCAGCTGCGCGCAGCGCAGCTTGCGCACCGCGTCCTGGTAGTCGTCGAGGATGATGATGTTCATGGCCGGCCGGCGATTGTGCCGCGCGGCCGGCCGCGCACCGGGCGGCCTCTACACTGCGCCGCCCCACCCCGAGGAGACCTGCCGATGAGCCTGACGATGCACGCCGCCACCGCCCCCGCCTTCGCGAAGATGCTCGCCAGCATGCTGGCCTGGCTCGACAAGGCGCAGGCCCACGCCGAGGCGCGCCGCTTCGATGCCAACAACTACCTGAGCCTGCGCCTGGCGCCCGACATGCTGCCGCTGTCGCGCCAGATCCAGATCGCCTGCGACGGCGCCAAGGGCTGCATGGCGCGTCTGGCCGGCATCGAGGTGCCGAAGTGGGACGACACCGAGGCCACGCTCGACGAGTTGCGCGAGCGCATCCGCCGCACGCGCGACTACGTGGCCGGCTTCACGCCCGAGCAGCTCGCCGGCAGCGAGACGCGCGAGATCGTGGTGCCCACGCGGACCGCCGAGCTGCGCTTCAACGGCGAGGACTACCTGCGCCACTTCGTGCTGCCGAACTTCTACTTCCACGCCACCACCACGTACGCGCTGCTGCGCCACGCGGGCGTGGAGATCGGCAAGCGCGACTACCTCGGCTGAAGGCCCGCCACCTCGGCCCGCGCGGCCAGGGCCTTGGGCGGCGGCGCCGCCGGTCCGGCGCCGCGGGCCGCGACCTGACGGCCGGCCGCCGCAGCCCGGCGCTGCGGCGCACCCTTGCGCGCGGCCTTCGCCGGGCGTGCCGGGGCTGCCCGGGGCAGCTGGGCCACCCCCGCCGGGCGCGCGGGCGGCGCGCTCACCACCACCGTCTGCCCGGCCCTGAAC
>JBKDQY010000234.1:0-4673 GCA_046341655.1 Betaproteobacteria bacterium
CACCACCGACCCCGCCGTCAAGGGCGACACCTCCGGCAAGGTGCTGAAGCCGGCCAAGCTCGTGGGCACGGGCTTCGAGATCAGCGTGCCGATCTTCGTGGAGAACGGCGACAAGGTCGAGATCGACACCCGCACGCACGAATACCGCAAGCGGGTCTGAGAAGCTGCGAACGAATACCGAGGCGGCGCACCGCCCCACCCCCGACGAAGGCCGCCCGACGGCGCCCTTCGTCGTTTGCGGCCCCGCACAACGTATGCTGCGCGCCCGCAACCGCCCCCGCACCGTGAGCGCCTTCGACTTCGACGCCGCCGTCCAGGCCCCCTTCCGCATGCAGCCCGGCATGCGCCGGCTTGCCGCCGGCTCGCCGCAGCTCACGCCGCTGGCGCCGGGTTCGCGCCACCAGCGCGAGAAGCTCGCGGTGCTGTCCGCCTTCTGGCCGCAGGCGCTGGTGGCTGCGCCGGGCTTCGATGCCGGCCCGGCGCTCGACGCCGTGGCGGCGCACGCCGCGGCAGAGCACCCCGGGGCCTGGGCCGTGGGCCCCGAGAGCCGCTGGCACGCCCGGCACCTGGACACCGCCGTGCAGGCCGACGGCACGGTGGAGCAGCTGGAAGCCGGCCGCTTCGGCCTGGGCGACGAGGTCGCGCGCTGCCTGCGCCCGCTGCCGGCGGCATGGCGCCGCCCGGCGCTGCTGGCTCTGGCCTTTGCCGAGGACCTGGCGGTGGTGAACGCCGCCGACGGCCGCATCCCCTGGATCGCCGTCTGCCTGCCCAGCCACTGGGCGCCGGCCGAGAAGGTGGGCCGCGCCTTCGCCGAGGTGCACGCACCCGTGGCCGACAACGCCCTGCTGCTGCAGGCCGGCGCCGCGCTGATGCGGCTGGCCAGCGGCGGCGAGCGCTGGGAGCGTTTCGTCTGGAACGTGACCGACCACCCGCGCCTGAACGCCCACCCCGCGCACCAGGCCCCCGATCGCTGGGCGCAGACCGCCGTGGCCCAGGCCTGGTTCCGCAGCGAGCGCCAGACCTTCATCCCCGTGCCCGGCCAGGCGCAGGCCGTGTTCACCATCCTGGTCGACGTGCAGCCGCTGGCCGCGACGCTGGACAGCCCGGCGCGCGCCCAGGCGCTGCACGACGCCATCGCCAGCATGAGCGCGGCGGTGCTGGCCTACCGTGGCCTGGCCGAGGTGCGCGAGCCGCTGCTGCAGTGGCTGCAGGCCCACGCCGCGCGGCTGGCTGCCACCGACCGCAGCGCCGCATGAGCGCCGGCCCGCTGCGGGCGGCGCGCATCGTCTTCCCGGCCGATGGGGGGCCGCCCGAGGCGCCCGACTTCGGCGACGTCTACCACCCCCGCGTCGGCGCGCTGTCGCAAGCCCGGCACGTGTTCCTGGCTGGCAACGGCCTGCCCGGGCGCTGGGCCGGGCGCGCCCGCTTCACGGTGCTGGAGACGGGCTTCGGCCTCGGCCACAACCTGCTGGCGCTGTGGGAGGCCTGGCGCGCCGACCCGCAGCGCCCCGCGCGGCTGCACGTCGTGTCGCTGGAACTGCACCCGCCGACGGCGGCCGACCTGGCACGCGCGCACGCCCGCTCGCCGCTGCCCGATCTGGCGGCGGCCCTGCTGGAGGCCTGGCCGCCGCTGGCGCCCGGCCTGCACGTGCTGGATTTCGAAGACGGCCGCCTGCGCCTGACGCTGGGCCTGGGCGACGCCGCCTCGCTGCTGCCGCAGCTGCGGCTGCAGGCCGACGCGCTGCTGCTCGACGGCTTCGCGCCCGACCGCAACGCCGCGCTGTGGAGCCCGCCCCTGTTCAGGGCCCTCGCGCGGCTGGCGGCGCCAGGCTGCACCGCCGCCACCTGGAGCGTGGCCCGGCCCGTGCACGAGGGCCTGCGGGCCGCCGGCTTCGAGGTGGCGCGGGCCCCGGGCATCGGCGGCAAGCGCGAGATCACGACCGCCGTGTTCCGCCCGCGCGCGGCACCGCGCGGCCCGGTGCCGCTGGCCGTCGTGGCCCCGGCGGCGGGGCTGAGCGCCGTGGTCGTGGGGGCCGGCCTGGCTGGTGCAGCCTGCGCCCGCGCGCTCGCCGAGGCCGGCGTGCCGGTGACGGTGCTGGATGCCGCGGCGGAGCCCGCCACCGGTGCGAGCGGCAACCCGGCCGGCCTGTTCCACGCCATCGTCAATGGCGAGGACGGGCCCTATGCGCGCCTGTACCGCGCCGCCGCGCTGCGCGCGGCCCGCGTCTACGCCCCGGCCGTGGCCTCGGGCCGCGTGGCCGGCGCCGTGGCGGGCCTGCTGCGTCTGGCCTCGGCCGGGCAGACCGCGGCGTCGATGCAGGCGCTGCTGCAGCGCCTGGGCCTGCCGCCGGCCGTGGCCGAGGCGTTGGAGATGGAAGCCGCCAGCGCGCGCGCCGGCGTGCCGCTGGCGGCACCGGCCTGGCACCACGCCCACGGCGGCTGGATCGCCCCCGGCGAGTGGGTGCGCGAGCAACTGTCACGCCCGGGCGTGCGCTTCCGCGGCGGCAGCGCCGTGGCCCGCCTGCAGCCGGCCGAGGGCGGCGGCTGGCACCTGCTGGCGGCCGAAGGCGCGCCGATCGCCACGGCCGCGCTGGTGGTGCTGGCCAACGCCGACTCGGCCGCCGAGCTGGAGCCGCGCCCGCCCGCCGCCTGGCCGCTGCAGCGCACCCGCGGCCAGCTGAGCTGGTGGCCGGTGGCCGGGCCGCCGCCGCTGGGTTGCGCGCTGGCCGGCAACGGCTACGCGCTGGCCCTGCCGGGCCGGCTGCTGTGCGGCGCCACGCAGCAGCGCCCCGGCGAACCGGGGCACGACGAGGCGGCCCCGTGCGAGGCCGACCACCGCTTCAACCTGGAGCGCTTCGCGCGCCTGACGGGGATGCCGGTGCCACCGGTCGCTTCGTGCGAAGGCCGCGTCGGCTGGCGCCTGGGCAGCGACGACCGCCTGCCCGTGGCCGGCGCCCTGCCGCTGGCCGACCCCGGCCTGCCGCCCTCGCGCCTGACCCAGGCGCGGGCGTGGCCCCGGCATCCGGGGCTGTTCGTGCTGACGGCCCTGGGCTCGCGCGGGCTGACGCTGGCACCGCTGCTGGGCGAACTGGTGGCCGCGCAGGCGCTGGGGCTGCCGTGGCCCCTGGAGCAGGACTTGGCCGATGCCGTCGACCCGGTGCGCTGGGCCGTGCGCGCGGTGCGGCAGGGCCGGGGCTGACGGACTGGGGGCCTGCGGCTCTCCGGCCTCAGGCCGGGGGCTGGCCCGCGGGGGCGGGCGCCGGGGTGCCGTCGTCGGCGCCTTCGGCTTCGTCATCGGGCGCGGGCGGCAGGCCGCCGGCCTTGCGCAGCGCCTTCTCGCGTTCCTTCTCTTCCTTCTTCTTCTTCTTGGCCAGCTCGCGCTGGCGCTTCTCGAACGAGTAGTTGGGCTTGGCCAATGGCGCTCCTTGCTGGGGCCGGTGCGGCGGCGGATGCCGTCGCCACCGGCATTAGAACACCAGGGTCTGCACCCCTTGCAAGGTGCCGAGCAGGCACACCTGGGCACGGTGGCGCGCGAAGATGCCCACCGTCAGCACGCCGGGCCACTGGTTGATCTCGGTCTCCATCGCCAGCGGGTCGGCGATGTGCAGGCCGTGCACGTCGAGGATGGGGTGGCCGTTGTCGGTGAGCACCCCTTCGCGCGGCACCGCACGCCCACCCAGCGCCGAAAAGCGCCGCACCAGCTGCGGCACGGCCATGGCCACCACCTCCACGGGCAGCGGGTAGCGGCCCAGCACGTCGACGAGCTTGCTGGCGTCGGCGATGCACACGAAGCGCGCCGAGAGATCGGCCACGATCTTCTCGCGCGTGAGCGCGGCGCCGCCGCCCTTGATCATGTGGCCGTGGCGGTCGATCTCGTCGGCGCCGTCCACGTACACGGCCAGCCGCTCCACCGCGGCGGCCTCCACCACGGCGATGCCGTGGCCCTGCAGGCGACGCGTGCTGCGCTCCGAGCTCGACACCGCGCCCGGCACCTGCAGCCGGCCGGCGGCCACGGCGGCGGCCAGCGCGTCGATGAACAGGTCCACGGTGCTGCCCGTGCCGACGCCGATGACCTGCCCCGAAGGCACGTGGGCGAGCGCGGCTTCGGCGACCAGCGCCTTGAGCTGGTCCTGCGTGGGGGTGGGTGTCGTCATGCCGGGGATTATCCGGCCCGGCCGGCCGCATGCCGCCTGCCGCGACAATCCCGGCCCATGCCCCTCGTGCCCTACGCGCTGACGCGCCCCTTCCTCTTCGGCCTTGATCCCGAGGCCGCCCACGACCTCACGCTCGACGCCATCGCCCGCTTCCAGGGCACGCCGCTGCAGTGCCTGTGGGCCGCGCCGCGGGTGGACGACCCCGTCACCGTGGCCGGGCTGCGGTTCCCCAACCGCCTGGGCCTGGCCGCCGGCCTGGACAAGAACGGCCGCTGCATCGACGGCTTCGGCGCCATGGGCTTCGGCTTCATCGAGGTCGGCACGGTCACGCCCCAGGGCCAGCCGGGCAACCCCAAGCCGCGCATCTTCCGCCTGCCAGAGCGGCAGGCGCTCATCAACCGGCTGGGCTTCAACAACCAGGGGCTCGAGGCCTTCGTCGCCAACGTGCGGCGCGCCCGCAGCTTCCGCGCCGCCGGCGGCGTGCTGGGCCTGAACATCGGCAAGAACGCGGCCACGCCG